>NZ_JAUMZV010000018.1 GCF_030527935.1 Kingella sp. (in: b-proteobacteria) | reverse complement strand
TAATGGTTTTTTTGTTTGCTGCATGGTTTAACTGGGCAGCCTGAAATGGGGTTAATGGAACTTTCAGGCTGTCTTCTTTAAAAATTGGGTACACACAACAAAACCCCAATATCTTGCGCTAAATTACTTCAAGCACAAAATATTCTCGCAGTTTTTCATAAACCGCATCGCTCACATTGATACAACCATTTGTCATAATACGGTCTGATACTTTATCGGATACGATTCTTTCTTGTCTGCGTTCTGATGGTTTTCCTAACCATACTCGGTGCAGCGCAAAGAGAAAATCTTTTTCTTCTTTAAAGCCGATAATTTCTCCGCCATACCCTTTTTTTGTGGTTGCGTAGAGCGTTAGCGGGAAAATGCCTTTGGGGGTGGTTTTTCCAATAAGCACTTTATGACAATCTTGCGTATCTGCAAAACATAATTCTGCTTTTTGCGTATCTACAACAACCTTTCGGCTTTGTTTGTATTGTTCAATATTGTTCTCAGCGTGCGCATAATTGAACAATGCGAAAGATAAAACAAAGCCGATAATGGTGTTATTGACGGATTTTTGCAGGAGTAGGCGCAACTTCACGGATAATCACTTGGGGTTCGGATTTTTCAACAACAGGAGTAGGCGCAGGTGGTGGGCAAACGCCATCAGCAGGGTCAACGGCGCGCCAGTGGAAACTGCGTGCGTATTTTTTGCTATCAAATAGCACTTTGTATTGGCAAGTTGTTACGCCTTCCGTGCCTTGACCTGGTGTGTTGAAGTGAAATAGATAGTTCCATTCGCGCACGCGGAAGCCTTCGGTAAATTGTGGTCGTCCGATTAGGTCGTACAATTCGTCTTTTGACATACCTGAGCGAATTTTGCTGAGATTTTCTAAATTAGGAAATGTGCCACGGTCTTTATTGAAAGATGTGCTGGTTGGGTTGGGCCAACGCAATTCGTTTGCTGTGCCGTCCTTAGCTACTTTTGTGCCTGAGCAGGCACTTAGGGCTGCTACGGCAACCAGTGTTAATGCTAATGTTTTCATGACGTTATACTTTCTGCTAAAAAATTAAAGTGTTAAGATAACTTAATATTTGCGGTTTGTCTATTCTAAATCGCTTTCGCTTGCTTGTTCTGTTGTTTATTTATGCGTATAATCTGTCCCCTTTGTACAGAGGGGTGGATGAGTGGTTTAAGTCGCACGCCTGGAAAGTGTGTATACGTTAATAGCGTATCGTGGGTTCGAATCCCATCCCCTCTGCCAGATTATGTTTAAGGCAGCCTGAAAATTGGTTTCAGGCTGCCTTTTTTGTGTCCCGCCGACAGGAATCGAACCTGTATTTTACGCTTAGGAGGCATACGTTCTATCCGTTGAACTACGGCGAGTAAAGGTTTTATGCGATGCGCGATAGGGATTGTTTGGCTAATTCGCGCATGGCGGTGGTGATTTCGTTTTCGGGTAGCTGTTGCAATGCGGCAATGGCTTTATCTGCTGCGTGTTGGGCTTGCTGGATGCAATAATCCAACGCGCCCGATTGCATTACATGGTTGTGGATGGTTTCAAAATAGCTGCGGTCGGCGTGTTGCAAGGCGTGGCGGACATCTTGGGCGGCGGTTTCGCTGCCTTGTTGCATCAGGTAAATCAGCGGCAAGGTGGGCTTGCCTTCGGCTAAATCGTCGCCAACATTTTTGCCGATTTGTTCTACGCTGCCTGAATAATCCAACACGTCATCAATGATTTGAAACGCGGTGCCGATGTATGCGCCGTAGTTTTTTAGGGCTTGTTCTTGCTCGGGCGTTGCGCCTGCTAGGATTGCGCCCACTTGCGCGGCGGCTTCAAATAATTTGGCGGTTTTGTATTGGATGACTTGCAAATACTCGGCTTCGCTGATTTCGGTATTGCCGATGTTCATCAGCTGCATCACTTCGCCTTCGGCGATGATGTTGGTGGCTTCTGCCATCACTTCTAGGATTTTCAGGCTGCCCGAACCGACCATAAGCTGAAAGGCGCGGGTGTACAAAAAATCGCCCACCAACACGGCGGCGGCGTTGCCAAATAAATTGTTGGCAGTTTTGCGCCCGCGCCGCAATTCGCTTTCGTCCACCACGTCGTCATGCAGCAGCGTGGAAGTGTGGATAAATTCCACCATAGCGGCGAGCGAATACAGTTTGTCGTTGTCGTAGCCCAAGCATTTGCCCGCTAAGATGGTGAGAATGGGACGTAGCCGCTTGCCACCTGCCCCGATGATGTACGTGCCAATTTGCGCAATCAGGGCTACTTCGGATTGCACCGCGCGGTTAATCACCACATTGACGCGGCTTAAATCGGTTTCCAAATTTTGTTGAAAATAGGGAATGGTGTGCAGCATGACTTGCGGCTTTCGTGCGATGCGTGTGTTGGAAAAAGGGGCGATTATAACAGTTATCCCTATTCAAAAAAACTGGCTGCCATCGGTTTTCAGGCTGCCTTGTGCGAAACAATATAGGCAGCCTGAAAACTGAAAAACCCCGTTGAAGCAACAGGGTTTGTTTACCAAAAAACGGTTTAGCTTTCTGCGCCTTCGTAGGGGCGGATGCTTACGGTTTTGCGGTTTAACGCGCCTTTGGTGGCAAATTCTACATAGCCGTCCACTTTGGCAAATAGAGTGTGGTCTTTACCCATGCCTACGTTTTCGCCTGCGTGAAATTTGGTGCCGCGTTGGCGTACGATGATGGAACCTGCGGGAATCAGCTCGTTGCCGTAGGCTTTTACGCCTAGGCGTTTGGCTTCTGAATCGCGTCCGTTGCGGGTGCTACCGCCTGCTTTTTTACTAGCCATTTGGGTTACTCCTGATTAGATTGGTTTAGGCGATGGACAAAATTTCAATTTGGGTGAAATTTTGGCGATGACCTTGACGTTTTTGATAGTGTTTGCGGCGACGCATTTTGAAAATGCGGATTTTTTCGCCACGACCGTGGGCAACCACTTTGGCTACCACTTTGGCTTGGGAGGCTTCTGCGCCCAGTTTTAATTTTTCGCCGTCAGCAATCATCAGAACTTCTAGTTCGATTTGGCTGTCGAGTTCGGCTGGTATCTGTTCTACTTTCAATTTTTCGCCAACGGTAACTTTGTATTGTTTACCGCCAGTTTTTATGACCGCGTACATGCTCAACTCCATAAGAATTGGGTTAATGAAAAGTTCCGCTGGTTGGCGGAACGTGGAAAACGGCGGATTATGGCAATATTGGGTTGTTTTGTCAAAATTTTTTGTTGGGCGATGGGGTGGACGAATAACTTTGTAGCGGTTTTCAAGGCAGCCTGAAACTTAAAATAGGATGGCGATGGTTGGTTGCTAAATGGTTTATTAGGTGTGGGGTTGGAAAGGGTTTCAGACTGCCTTAACCGCGTGCGCAGCAAGCTGTACTCCTACGACTTTCGTTGTTCACCCATTTACAAACTTGGTTTCAGGCTGCCTTTGCTTGGCTTACATAGGCAGCCTGAAAACGCTATAGGCGATGCGGTAGGGTGATTTCTACGCGCAATCCTGTGGGAAAGGTTTGGCTGTTGTGTAGGGTGATGCTGCCGCTGTGGCGTTGGGCGATGGTTTGAGCGATGTAAAGCCCAAGCCCTGTGCCTTGTTCGCCGCTGCCGAGTATGCGGTAAAACGGGTCAAACACGCGCTGGCGTTCGGCGGGGGGGATGCCGCTGCCGTTGTCTTCTATGATGATGGTGGTGCTGTTTGGCTGGCTTTGGGTGGATAGGTCTATTTGGCTGCCTGCGGGGGTGTAGCGGATGGCGTTGTCGGCAAGGGTTTTGATTAGGGTGTATAGATCTATTTCGCTGATGGGCAGGCTGGGGTTTTCGCTGCTGGTTACGCCGATGTCTTGGTTTTTGGCTTGGGCTAGGGGGTGCAGGTCTTGGATGATGCGTTGGAATATGGGTTGGATGGGGGTGGCGGGTGCGGGCTGGACTGGCTCGGGGTTGGTTTGGCTGCGGGCAAGGGTGAGCAGTTGTTCTTGCAGTTGCTGACTGCGGGCGATGGTGGTTTTCAGGCTGCTTATTTGTGTTTGCAGCTCGGGGGGGAGATTGTGTTCGGTTAGGCGTTCGGCTTGCAGGCTTAGGGCGGTGGTGGGAGTGCGCAGTTCGTGGGCGGCATCGGCGATGAAGCGTTGTTGCTGTTGCATGGCTTGGTGGGTGCGGTGGAGCAGTTGGTTGATGGCGTGGATGAAGCCTTGTATTTCGCTGGGGGCTTGCTGGGGATTGAGCGGGGCAAGGTTGGTGGCTTGGCGTTGTTGCAGCTCTTGCGATTGCTGGCGCAGGGGGCGCAGGGCGCGGCGGATTTGCCAGATGAGCAGGGCGATGGCGAGCGGGATGGTGGCGAGAATGGGGGTGGTGCTGTGCCATGCGATGCTTTGGGCTAGGTCGTCGCGGTATTCGTTTTCTTGATAGATGATGATTTTGCCTTGCTCGGTGGTGTGGATGTACACGCGGTAGGTGTCGTCGTCATCGGCTTTGGTTAGGGTGTGGAAGCCGTCGGGCAGGTGGCTGGCGGCAGGTAGGGATTTTTTGTCGGGGGCGGCTTGGGTGCTGGCGCGGATGTGGATGCGTGCGTCGTTTTTGCTTTTTTGCGATTTGGGCAGTGGTTGGCTGGGGTTGATGTAGGCGGCGATTTGGCGCAGCAGGTCGTCTTGGATTTTGTGGGTTTGGTGGTAGGTTTCGTAAAACGATAGGCTGCCTGAAATCAGGGCGATGATGAGCAGCAAGACGGTGATGGTTAGGCTAAGTTGCAGTTGCAGGGAGTGTTTGATGCGGGTCATTTTCAGGCTGCCTTTTGGATGCGGGATGGCGGGATGATGATTGGACTATAAGAACCTGTATTCACTATGTTTCATAGGCATCTTTGAATGCCCTAAAAGCGCGGGGCTACTGCGTTAAAAATGCGCACAAGGTGTACAACCTTGCTGTGCTTTTTTCCTTGTATCCGCGCTTTTATGTCATCAAATCTGCCTATGCAAATAATGAATACAGGTTCTAAGAAAGCGTGGTGCGCGGCAAGACGCGCGTTCGGGCAAAAAAGGAATGTGGTTTCAGGCTGCCTTGGGGGGAATAGGCAGCCTGAAAACCGTTTTATCCGCCTATTCGGCTTTGGGCATCATCCAGCCTACGCCGCGTATGTTTTTGATGTGTTCTTTGCCGATTTTTTTGCGCAGGCTGTGAATCAGGAAATCTATGGCGTTGCTTTCCACTTCTTCGCCCCAGCCGTAGATTTTGTCTTCCAGCTCGCTGCGCGATTGGATGAGGCCTGCGCGGCTGATTAGGGCTTGCAGTACGGCAAATTCTTTTTGGCTCAGCGGGATGGTTTCAAGCTGCCCTTGGATGCTGACTTGGTAGTTGGTGGGGTTGAGTTGGATGCTGCCGTTGCTGAACAAGGGGCTGGCTTGCCCTGCGTGGCGACGCAGAATGGCGCGGATGCGGGCTTTGAGTTCCGCCATGATAAAGGGCTTGATGATGTAATCGTCTGCGCCACCATCTAGCCCTGCAAGGCGGCTTTGGATGTCGTCACGGGCGGTGAGTATGAGAATGGGCGTGGCGTTACGGCTGGCACGGGCGTGTTGCAACACTTGGATACCGTCTTTGCCCGGTAAACCCAAATCCAGCAGGATAATGTCGTAGCTTTGGCTGACGAGCGTGGTTTCGGCGGTGTTGCCGTTGTTTACCCAATCCACCGCGTAGCCATCGTCTTTCAGGCTGCCTGTGATGGCTTGGGCAATCATGGTGTCGTCTTCAACAAGCAAAATGCGCATGGGGTTGTCCTTTTGGGATTGAGCGGATGGGTTTAGATGGATTGTAGCAAAGGATAATTAGCGGATAATTAGGGCAGCCTGAAAATGGGTAAACGACTTGGAACAAGGTTTATCTGCCACGCCTGCGCGTAAACAAAATTAAGCACAGCAATCAGACAAAACGCGCTATTTTATTTTCAGGCTGCCTTAACCCATCCAACTCTTTACGCCTAACTCTTTATCAAATAAACAAAAACTGCTATCCTTGCCGCCGTTTTTCAATCATCTCAACACGGAGCGTTATTTTGTCCACTGTTTTTACTGCATTGCATATGCTTGCCGCCTTTATCGTTGCCATTGTCTTGCTGGTGAGCCTGCACGAGCTGGGGCATTTGGTGGTGGCGCGGCTGTGCGGCATCAAAGTGTTGCGTTTTTCCGTAGGCATGGGCAAGCCGTTTTACACCAAACGCTGGCGCAATATTGAATGGTGTCTTGCGCCGTTTCCCGTTGGCGGCTATGTGAAAATGGTGGACACACGCGAAGGCGAAGTCGCCGCCGAAGATTTGCCCGTTGCCTTTGACAAACAACACCCGCTCAAACGCATCGCCGTGGTGCTGGCAGGGCCGTTTACCAACCTGATTTTAGCCGTGTTGCTGTATTGGTTGAGCTTTGGTATCGGTGGCATCACCCAAGTTCGCCCCTATGTGGGCACGGTAGAGCCCGCCAGCATCGCCGCGCAAGCAGGCTTTCAACAAGGTGACAAAATCATCAGCGTAAACGGCAAGCCCGTAAACAATTTTTCCGATGCCTACACCGAAATCGTGCTGGATTTGGAAACAGGCAAAATCAACGTGCAAGTGGAAAACGCGCAAGGGCAGCCTGAAAACCGCATCGTCAATGCAGCAGGCACGCAACAAGCCAACGATGTCGCCAAACGCAAAATCGGGCTGGGCATTTCGCCCGTTAAAATTGGCAACAGCATCGGCGAAGTGCGCCCCAACACCCCCGCGCAACGCGCAGGCTTGCAAAAAGACGACCAAATCATCGCCATTGACGGCAAAGCCCTGCCCACATGGGAAGCATGGAGCAAAATCATCCGCGAAAACCCCAGCCGCAGCCTGAAACTCCAATACATCCGCCAAGGCAAAACATACAACACCACCATAACCCCCACCGCCGAAGGCAAAATTGGCGTGCTACCGCAAAGCGATGCCGCATGGGACAACAAAGTCCGCTATCACTACACCCCCAGCTTCGCCGAAGCCATGCAGCTAGGCTGGAACAAAACCGTTAATTATTCCAGCATGACGCTCTCGTTCTTTGGCAAACTGCTCACAGGCAACGCTTCGCTAGCCCACATTTCAGGGCCGATTACCATCGCCGAAGTGGCTGGCAAAACCGCGCAAATCGGCTGGCAGCCTTATGTAGAATTTCTTGCGCTGGTGAGCATCAGCCTAGGCGTGATGAACCTGCTGCCCATTCCCGTGTTAGACGGCGGGCATTTTGTTTACTATACTATTGAGCTTTTAATAGGGCGGCCCATCAGCAAACGCGCCCAAGAATGGGGCTTACGCTTTGGCATTTCCGCCATGCTCGCCATGATGATTCTTGCCTTTTTCAACGACATCACCCGACTAATCGCCTATTTTGGATAACTTTGGATAATCTATGAAAATCAAAACTCTTACCACAACGCTCATCGCCCTTGGCATCGCCACCCCCGCATGGGCAGCCGATTTCACCATCAAAAACTTCCGCATTGAAGGCGAGCAACACACTTCCGAAGCCACCGTGCGCTCCCTGCTGCCCGTAAAAGAAGGCGACACCTATACCGATGCCGTTGGCGAAGACATCATCCGCCGCCTGCATGCCAGCGGTTTCTACGAAAACGCCCTGCTGGAACAAAACGGCAATATGCTGATTATCACCGTGAAAGAACGCCCGATTGTGAGCGAATTAACGGTGAAAGGTGCAAAAGTATTGCCCACCGATGCCATCGTGAAACAAATGTCCACCGTGCGCGCTAGCAATGCAGGCAGCGATGAAGATTTGGTAAACAGCAAAAAAGACACCGAAAAATCGTATGACGAAAAACAAGCCGATTTTGAGCGCACCACCAACAGCAACACCGCCCAAGCCATTGCCAGCGCAGGTTTAGCCAAAGGCGATTTTTTCAGCCAAGAAGCCCTGATTCGCGCCTTGCGCGCCTTGGATGCCGCCTATAAAGAGCAAGGCAAAAACAACGTAAAAATCACGCCCGAAGTGCAAGAATTGTCGCAAAACCGCGTTGCCGTAACCATCAACATTGAAGAAGGCGAAACCACGCGCGTTAAAAAACTGGATTTTGAAGGCAACGAACGCTTTTCCGATTATCGCCTAAGCCGCGTGATTGGCTTAACCGATGGCACATGGCTGTCATGGATGACCAAATCCAACGTGTTCTCATGGGAAAAATTCAGCAAAGACAAAGCCCGCCTAGAATCGTTCTACCACCGCAAAGGCTATTTTGATTTCAAAGTGGACTTTGAAGACGTGGAACGCCAAATTAACGAAGACCGCACGCGCGAAAGCGTAACCATCCGTGTGCACGAAGGCGAACGCTATTATTGGGGCAACACCCAAATTGAAGGCGACAACAAAGAAGTGCCGATTGCCCAATTGGAAAAACACCTGAAAAAAATCAAACCAGGGCGTTTGAGCAACATGGATACGCTGCAAGAAGCGTTAGCCAAAATTAAACTGGATTTGCAATCGGCAGGTTATGCCCGCGCCGAAGTTACCACCGAAGCGCGTCGCCGCGAAGAAAACGGCAAGCATTATGTGGATTTAACCGTGCAGCTTAACCCTGGTAACCGCGTGGCGGTGCGCCAAATTGAAATCAGTGGCAACAACAAAACCCGCGATGAAGTCATCCGCCGCGAAATGCGCCAAATGGAAGGCGCAACCTACGACCAAGGCAAGCTCAACCGCTCGGCAGAACGCTTGCGCCAGCTAGGCTATTTTGAAGACGTGCAAGTAACCACCGCGCCTGTGCCCGAAGATGAGCAGCAAATGGATGTTTCGGTTGCGGTGAAAGAACGCGCCACAGGCAGCCTGAATGCTTCGGCAGGTTGGTCGCAAGACGATGGCTTGATTTTGGCAGCGGGCGTGTCGCAAGATAACTTGTTTGGCACGGGCAAATCGGCTTCGGTAAACATATCGCGCAGTAAAGTAACCCAATCGGCAAATCTATCATTTACCGACCCTTACTTCACCCCCGATGGCGTGAGCATGACTTACAGCCTATTTGGCTCGCGCTACGACCCATCCAAATCCACCAGTGCCAGCACGCGCCGTAACTACCGCATGACGCGCTACGGCGGCACCTCCACCATGGGCGTGCCCATTACCGAATATGACCGCGTAAACTTTGGCTTGGGTGTGGAACACATGGGCGTTACGCTGTTGCGCAACCCGCCTTATCGCTACCAACGCTTTGTGGATGAAAACAAGCGCAACAACTGGATTTACAAAGGCTTGTTGAGCTGGTATCGCAACACCACCGATGATGGCTATTGGCCCACTCGCGGCTACAACGCCAATGTAACAGGCGAAATTGGTTTACCCGGTAGCGGCTTGCAATATTATCAATTAGGCCACCAGCAAACTTGGTATTTCCCCATTTCTCGCTCGTTTACCTTGATGCTGAACGGACAAATTGGTTACAGCGGCAGCTATGGCAAAACCAAAGAAATTCCGTTTATGTACACCCAATCGGGCGGTGGTTTAGGCTCGGTGCGCGGCTATGAAACAGGCACGCTCGGCCCGAAAGTGTATGACGTAGACCCATACGACGGCTCGCTGGACACCGAAGCATACGGCGGTAAATTTGCCGTGAACGCCAATGCTGAATTGCTGTTCCCCTTCCCCGGTTTAAAAGACAGCAAAAGCATTCGCATGAGCTTGTTTGCCGATGCAGGCAGCGTGTGGGATGGCAAAAACTATAATTCTTTTGCATACAGCCGCAGCAATCCTTATGGCAGCAACGGTTTTTACACCAGCAGCCATAAATCCAGCTTTAAAGAAGAATTGCGCTATTCAACTGGCTTGGCTTTAACGTGGATTTCGCCCGTGGGTCCGATTAAATTGAGCTACGCCTTGCCGTTAAACAAAAAAACAGGCGACCAAGTGCAACGCTTCCAATTCCAACTGGGCACGGTGTTTTAACAGCAAAAAGCCTGTTGGCGGTTGATGACTGCCAACGGGCTTTTGTATCGGCTATCGGCAGCCTGAAAATTGATTTGCGCGGTTGCTTTATCCGCAGGCAATGAATAAACTCAACCCTACGCGCCATCCAGCGTATCACAAATAAACCGAAAAATAGGAAACTCAAACATGAAATCCCGAACCATCCGAAACTTTTGCGCTGCTGCTGTGTTTTCAGGCTGCCTGATTGCCTTGCCCGCCCATGCCGAGCGGGTGCAAAAATTCGGCTATGTGAACCCCGAGCGCGTTTATACCGAAACCCAAGCCGCGCAACGCATTGAAGCCACTTTGCAGCAAGAATTTGGCGCGCAACAGCAAAAACTGAACGCGCTGCAACAGCAAGGCATCAAGCTGCGAAAACAACTTACTCACGGCAAATTGAGCAACGCAGCGCGTAAACAAACCGAAGCCAAATTGCTGGAAACAGGCAAGCAATACCGCATGGCTTCCGCCCGCCTTGCCGAAGAATACAACCTGCGCCGCAACGAAGAATTTGCCGCACTGCAAAACAACGCCAACACGGTTATCCGCAATATCGCCGAAAAAGAAAAATACGATTTGATTGTGCAAGAAGCGGTGTTTGTTACCCAGCAATACGACATTACCGACCGCGTGATTAAACTGTTAGACGAAATGAAGTAGCACACGCATTAAAGGCAGCCTGAAAACGGTGAAACGAATTTCAGGCTGCCTTTGGCGTGATTATGCGTCGCCTTTTTTATTAGCCCATTTTCAGGCTGCCTATCAAACGCACAAGGCAGTCTGAAACCCAATTCAGCCCAACCCAACCCAAGGAGTTCCCCGCATGACCCCATTCACCCTATCCCAGCTCACCGAACAACTCGGCGGTACGCTTATTGGCGACAACATTGCCATCTCCGCCGTTGCCCCCGCCGCTCGCGCCCAAACGCATGAAATCACCTTTCTTGCCAACCCCAAATATAAAAGCGAAGTGGAGCACAGCCAAGCGGGTGCCATCATCGTGTCGCAAAAAGCCGCCGAGCTATTCCCCAACCGCAACCTGATTATCGCGCCCGACCCCTATCTTTACTTCGCCCAAGTGGCGCGTTTATTCCACCCCGCGCCCGTTGCCCAAGCGGGCATACACCCCACCGCCGTCATCGACCCCACCGCCCGCGTGCCAGCAAGCTGCGAAATTGGCGCAAATGTGTACATCGGCGCGCGCACGGTGTTGGGTGAACAATGCCGCATCCTGCCCAACAGCGTGGTGGAACACGATTGCACGCTGGGCAGCCAAGTTGTGCTGCATCCCAATGTAACCGTTTACCACGGCTGCACGCTGGGCAACCGCGTAGAAATCCATTCAGGCAGCATCATCGGCGCAGACGGCTTTGGGCTGGCGTTTGCGGGCGACCATTGGCTCAAAATCCCGCAAACAGGCGCGGTTACGCTGGGCGATGATGTGGAAATCGGCGCAAACACCACCATAGACCGCGGCGCGATGAGCGACACCACCGTTGGGCGCGGCACCAAAATAGACAACCTGATTCAAATCGCCCACAACTGCCAAATCGGCGCGCACACCGTGATTGCTTCGTGCACAGGCATTTCAGGCAGCGTGAAAATTGGCGATTACTGCATACTCGGCGGCGGCGTGGGCACGGTGGGGCATATTGAAATTGCCGACAAAACCACCATCGGCGGCGGCACATCGGTAACCCACAGCATCAAAGAAAGCGGCACGCACTACGCCAGCATCTACCCGATGCAAACCTTCCGCGAATGGACGCGCAACGCCGTGCACCTGAACCACCTAAACGAAATGCACAAGCGCATCAAAGCATTGGAAGCGCAATTAGCCGAACAACACGGCGAATAGGTTTCAGGCTGCCTATTGCTAGGAACAATAGGCAGCCTGAAAACGCTATCGCAAGGAATATCATGTCGCTCAAATTTTTAATCTATCCCATCCTAATCAGCCTATTGATGACCACCCCAACCCAAGCCGCTCCTGACCACAACATCCTAAACCAAAACGACTACATTCTAGTCAAAACCCGCGCCCATGCCGAAGCACTCGCCGAAGTTCATATCGCCAATGTGTATGGCAAAACCCGCGCAACCCAACAAAATCCCTACCAAGTGCAGGAAACACCAACCGCTTGGGTGGTTTCAGGCAGCCTGAAACCCAACAAACGGGGCGGCACGTTTTTTATTGTTATCAACAAGCAAAACGGCGCGGTTTTGCAGCTGACGCACGGGCGGTAAGTACTAGGGCTGTGATAATCAATAACTCCTAGCTAAACAATTCGGCATGCGAGCCCAATCGCACCAGTTGGATTTTATTGTCATCACCCCGCTCATAAATCAACAACATATCGGGCTGGATATGGCATTCCCGAAATCCAACCCAATCGCCTTTTAAATCGTGGTCTTTATATTTTTCAGGCATCGGCACGCCATTGATTAGGCAATAATCCACTTCCACATACGCTGGCCTTAACAAAACTTCCCAGCGTTTTTTGGCATCGCGTTTAAACGAGTTGAGCGCAAATAGCTGAAACTGGCTCACTCCTGCCACTCCTGAATATCGCGCATCATCTCGTTCAAATCAGTATAGCCCTTGCCCATATCGCCGCTGGCACGCCGCGCTACCGCTTCCAACATGGCTTGGCGCGTTGCTTCGTTGGGCACGCGGTTATCATAATTAAACGACAGCGGGATGCTGCGTGTATTGGCAATTTGGTTAAAAAACAGCTTAACCGCCTGCGCAGGCGTTAAACCGTAGCTTTCAATAATGGGAAAGGCGCGTTCTTTCAGGCTTTCGTCCATGCGAATATTGAAATTGATGCTGCTCATTTTATTTTCCTTATTGTGATTACACAGTACAATAGTAAAGCAAAAGTTTTGCAAATACAGTTTTCATTCTTTATTTTTGAGTAAACCATGTGGCACATCATCCTAATCGGCTATATTTTCGTAACCCTGATGTTTTCCATCGCGCAGTATCCGCAAGGCTTGGCGCGGGTGTTGATTTATTTGGTGTTTTGGACGGTGTTGCCTACGCTGTTTTTGGTGTGGGTGGTGTTGATTCGGCGGCGCAATAAGCGGATGAAGTTGGAAGAGATGACGGAACAGCATGAACGCGATAAGGCAGCCTGAAAACAGTTTATTCAACAAAAAAACCGTTTGTCAGGACAGCAAACGGTTTTGTTTTTTCAGGCTGCCATCTTTGCAAACCCCGCAACCGATGGAGCGTTGGCGGCTCGCTCACATTGCGCTAAACGATACAGCTTTATTGAATACAGCATTTAACAACGAGCCGTCGCCGCTCCATTTTGGGTTTCAGGCTGCCTAAACGCGGGCGCAAAGATAGGCAGCCTGAAAAGCTAATCCGCGCTTCTTACGGCTTGCTGGCAAGCCGTGCGCTGGCAAAATCAATTTTCAGGCTGCCTTTTGTTTACGCCATTCTACTGCGGCGGCAGATGCGGTTAAAACTTGCGACCGATGGTAAATTCAGCCAGCTCGCGCAGGCGTGTGGCGCGTTCGCCAAAGGTGGCCAGCGCATTGATTGCGTCGGTGGCTAATTGCTCGGCGTAAGCGCGGGCGGCATTCAAGCCCAGCAGTTTCACATAGGTGGGCTTGTCGGCATCGGCATCTTTGCCTGCGGTTTTGCCCAGCGTGGAGGTGTCGGCGGCGCAGTCCAGCACGTCATCAATCACTTGAAACGCCAAGCCCAGCTTGCGGGCGTATTCATCCAGCGCGGCGAGCGCGGCTTCGCTGGCATCGGGGCAGCTCAATGCGCCCAGTTGCACGGCGGCGCGAATCAGCGCGCCTGTTTTCAGGCTATGCATTTGTTCCAACGCATTTTGTGGCAAATCGCGCCCCACGTTTGCCAAATCAATCGCTTGCCCGCCTGCCATGCCTGCGCTGCCTGATGCGCGTGCCAACACGTTGAGCATTTGCAGCTGCCGCGCGGCGGGCAATGCGGTTGGGCGCGAGAGCACGTCAAACGCCAGCGTTTGCAGGGCATCGCCCACTAACAGCGCGGTGGCTGCGCCGTATGCCACATGGCAGGTGGGCTTGCCGCGCCGCAGGGTGTCGTTGTCCATTTCGGGCATATCGTCGTGCACCAGCGAGTAAACATGGATGCACTCCACCGCCGCCAGCGCGGCTTCGCAGGCAGCCCGAACGCGCTCGCCTAGCTCGGATGCGGCGAGCACCAGCATGGGGCGCAGGCGTTTGCCGCCATCCAACGCGGCGTAGCGCATGGCTGCGTGCAGGTCTTGCGGCGCGTGGTTGCCTGCGGGCAGCAGGCGTTGCAAAACGGCTTCGGTGTGCGCCTGCGCGGCGTGTTGCCATGCTACAAAATCATTCACCTGATAGCTCCCAGTCGGTTAAGTCGCCGTTGTCTAATACTTGGATTTTTTGCTCCACGGCGGCGAGTTTTTGCTGGCAATAGCGCACCAATTCCACACCTTCGGCGTAGTGGGCTAGGGCTTCTTCTAGCGGCTGGGCGGTGTTTTGCATGGATTGGGTGATGGTTTCTAAACGGGCGATTGCGTCTTCAAAACTTTTGGGTGGGGATTTTTTTGCCATGATGGGTCTCGGGGATTAGGGAAAGGTGGGGTAACGGCGTGGATGGGGTTTTCAGGCTGCCTTTGGATTGTGCAAAAGTATGAGACTTTGGTGTGTAGGGTGTGTACCGTAGGCACGCACGCGGATTTAACTTGGAATGTGCCAACCGCGTGCGTGGCAAAGCCACACACCCTACTTGCGTTGTTATTTTAGCTAACTATGTTTTCAGGCTGCCTTTGATTTGAAGCAGCCTGAAACGCATCGAGCCTATTTACCAATGCAAAATCGGCTGAATATCACGCCCAGCAAATCATCGGCGGTAAATTCGCCTGTGATTTCGCTGCACGCGTTTTGTGCAAGGCGCAGGTGTTCGGCAAGCAGTTCTAGCTGGTGATTGCCGCATAGGGCGGCGTTGCCTAGCTCGCGCTGGGCGGTTTCTAGCGCGTGGATGTGGCGGCTGCGGGCAAGGAACAAGCCTTCGCTTTCACCTTGCCAGCCCACCGCATCCAGCAAGGCTTGTTTGAGCAAATCCAGCCCTGCGCCTGTTTTGGCGGATAGGTTAATCAGTGTGGCGGGGGTGTCCGTTTTATCTGCGCTGGTTTTAGCTTCGCTGAAACGCGCTGCGCTCGTTTTCAGGCTGCCTATGTGGTTATCCACACGGCTGGGAGCTTCGTGGCGCAAGTCGGCTTTGTTGTGGATAACAATGCGGGTTAGGCTGCTGGGCAGTTTGTCTAAGATTGCTTGGGTGGCGGCGTTGATGCCTTCGGCGGGGTCTATCAAAATCAGGGCGACATCGGCGTTTTGCACGGCTTTTTCGCTGCGTTCAATGCCGATTTTTTCTACTAAATCGTCTGTCTCGCGCAAGCCTGCGGTGTCGGTGATGTGAATGGGCACGCCATCTAGCGTGATGTGTTCGCGCACGGTGTCGCGCGTGGTGCCTGCAATATGGGTAACGATGGCGATGTCGTCGCCCGCCAGCGCGTTGAGCAGGCTAGACTTGCCCACATTGGGCGCGCCCACCAGCACCACATTCATGCCTTCGCGCAAAATCGCGCCTTGGCTGGCTGTGGATAAAATTGTGGATAGTTCGTTTTGCAGCGTGGCAAGTTTGCCTTGTGCATCGGCGGCTTCCAAAAAATCTATTTCTTCTTCGGGAAAGTCCAGCGTGGCTTCAACCAGCATCCGCAGCGTGATTAAATCGTCCATCAGATTGTGAATTTGCTTGGAAAACGCGCCTTTGAGCGAGCGCACCGCCATGCGGGCGGCGGCTTGGCTGGATGCGTCGATTAAATCGGCAACGCTTTCGGCTTGGGCAAGGTCTAGCTTGTTGTTTAAAAAGGCGCGTTTGGTGAACTCGCCTGCTTCGGCGATGCGCGCGCCCAGTTGCAAACAGCGGTTGAGCAGCATTTGCAGCACAATCTGCCCGCCATGCCCTTGCAGTTCTATCACGTCTTCGCCGGTGAAGCTGGCGGGGGCGGCGAAATAGAGCAGGATGCCGTTGTCGATGGCGTTGCCGTGTTCGTCTAAAAAATCGGTGTAAAGCGCGGTGCGCGGCTTGGGCGTTTTGCCGCCTGTGATGGCTTGGGCGATGGGCAAAAGCTGGCTGCCCGAAATGCGAATCACGCCCACGCCGCCGCGTCCTGCTGCGGTGGCGATGGCGGCGATGGTGGGCTGTTTGTCTGTGGATGGTTGTGTGGATAACATTTTTAAGCTGAAAGGGAATGGCTAAGGCAGCCTGAAAATGGGTTAAGCCTTGCTAAACGGTGCGTGATGTCTTTTCAGGCTGCCTATGGATTGGCTTGCAGGCGCATTTTCTTGCGTTGCTGCGCGGCGGCGTGGCGTTGGATTTGCTGCTCGGTTTGCAATTCCAGCGGCGGCACGGCAACGGGCTTGCCGTCTTTCATGGCAACCATGGTGAAATAGCAAGAATTGGTGTGGCGCACAGTGCGTGTTTGGATGTTTTCGGCTTCCACGCGGATGCCGATTTCCATAGACGTGCGCCCCACAAGGTTCACGCTGGCGTAGTAGTTTACCAGCTCGCCCACATGAATCGGCTCTTTGAAAATCACGTTATCCACCGACAGCGTTACACACATATTGCCCGAATAGCGGCTGGCGCAGGCGTAGGCAACTTGGTCTAGCATTTTGAGCAGTTCGCCACCGTGTAGATTGCCGCTGAAATTAGCCATCGCGGGGGTAATCAGGGTGGTCATGTGCAGTTCGTGGTTGGGGATGGTTTGCATAATATGCACTAAGAAAAAAGGGCGTATTTTAACAAATTGGTGGAATTAGGCAGCCTGAAACTCGTTTAATGTGTTTTCAGGCTGCCTTTGGGGATAAAAATCAGCGCACGCTACGCTTGGGCATAGCTATCCGCGCCTGTGCCTTTTTCAATAAATTCAATTTTGTAGCCATCGGGGTCTTCCACAAAAGCAATCACCGTGCTGCCGTGTTTCATCGGCGCGGCTTCGCGGATGACTTTGCCGCCTTTGGCGCGCACAGCAGCGCAGGCAGCGGCGGCGTTGTCCACTTCAATAGCGATGTGCCCGTAGCCCGCGCCTAGGTCGTAGGCGGGCGTGTCCCAGTTGTGGGTGAGTTCCAAAACTGTGGTATCGCGCTCTCCGCCACAGCCCACAAACGCCAGCGTGAAGCGTCCATCGGGATAGTCTTTGCGGCGCAACAGTTTCATGTTCAATACTTCGGTGTAAAACGCCAAAGATTTGTCTAAATCGCCCACGCGCAGCATGGTGTGGAGTAATCGCATAATGTGCTCCTTGTTATGGTTGGTTGTATTAAGGCAGCCTGAAATTCAGTTCGCCCCGTTTCAAGCTGCCTATTTTACGATTTACGCGGCGGTTTATCTAATCTTTGCTTGTGTTGTTAAGGCAGAAGGCAGCCTGAAAATGGGTTTCAGGCTGAAATTTTTGCAAAACCTGTAACCAATGGAGCGTCGGCGACTCGCCAACATCTTGGAAAATCAGTGCAAATCAGTCATGCGCTGTTTGAAGTGTTGGCGATGAGCCGTTACCGCTCCATTTTAGGTTTCAGGCTGCCATTGGGGTTTTGCAAAGGTTTCAGGCTGCCTTTAATGGAGCGGCGACGGCTCGTCGCCAAATAGTGCACAACGCAAATAGAACAGCGCGTTGGTCGTCAAATTATTGATGATTTTCCTTTTTCAGGCTGCCTTTAATCACGATAAAATAATCCCATCCTGTGCCACATTCCAAAGGCAGCCTTAGAACCTGTATTCACTATTTGCATAGGTAGATTTTATGGCATAAAAACGCGGATACAAGGCAAAAAGCACAGCAAGGTTGAACACCTTGCGAGCATTTTTAACGCAGTATCCGCGTTTTTATGCCATAAAATCTACCTATGCAAATAGTGAATACAGGTTCTTAAACCCATCCACCCCCCCAATCCAAAGCAAAATGCCCTACACCCTAACCCCCATCGGCACCGTCCAATCCCCCTACACGCAAAAATTCGGCATTCCACGCCAGCCCCAGCTCGTCCCCGCCGCCCAAATCATCCTAATGCTCAATCCAGCCTTCACCGCCGACAGCGTGCGCGGGCTAGACGGCTTTGACTACATCTGGCTGCAATTTCTGTTTCACGATGCCATCAGCGAAGGCTGGGCGCAAATGGTTCGCCCACCGCGCCTTGGCGGCAAACAAAAAATGGGCGTATTCGCCACCCGCAGCCCGCATCGCCCCAACCACATCGGGCTTTCCCTGCTGCGCCTTAACCGCATAGACACCGCAGGCAACCGCGTGCGCATCCATTGCCAAGGCGGCGACCTGCTAGATGGCACGCCCATTTTAGACATCAAGCCCTACATTCCCTTCGCCGAAGCCCATCCCCAAGCCCGCGCAGGCTTTGTAAACGGCGCACCCGCTTTGTTAAACGTTATCTGGCAGCCTGAAAGCCACCCCGAGCAGCTTGCCCCCGAACACCGCGCCCTGATTGAACAAAGCCTAGCCCAAGACCCCCGCCCTGCCTATCAAGACATCCCCGAGCGCATCTACGGCGCAACCATCGCAGGCAAAGAGATGAAATTTCAAATCGCCAACGGCATCGTCCGCATCCTATCTTGCGATTAAGAACTCGCTCAAACGTTTCACATGAAACACGCGCAAAAAAAGGACGCGCCCAGCACGTCCAAAACTCACAAGAAAAGTTCATTTCAGGCTGCCTTAAACAGCCCGCGCAATCAATCATCCAAATGGCTAGACAACACCGCGCCCGTTTTCGCATCCACTTTCACTTCATACTTCTGCCCATTCGCCATGCGCACATCCACATCAAAATGGTCGGGCTTGTTGCGGCTGCGGTCAAATTCCACATCCGTTGCTTGCCCGCCGCCCACTTTTGCCACCGCAATTTGCGCCGCTTTTTCATGCGTGATGTAGCTGGCGCGATTTTTCTCGTAGTGCAAATAATCGCCATCCGCCAAAGCGGGCGCAGAGATGGCCGCAAATGCAGCAGCAAAAATAACGGCGGCGGTTTTATTGGTTAATTTCATGGTGT
This sequence comes from Kingella sp. (in: b-proteobacteria), assembly GCF_030527935.1. Lineage (GTDB taxonomy): Bacteria > Pseudomonadota > Gammaproteobacteria > Burkholderiales > Neisseriaceae > Kingella_B. The sequence goes on along the minus strand of NZ_JAUMZV010000018.1, from coordinate 29,910 downwards.
AACTCCTGTTTCAATGTTTAAAAAAGCGTGTCGTTTGACAACGCTGGGCAGTATAAAAAACGAAAATTAGGAAACAATTAGCAATGTGTTAAGAATGTGTAAACGCGTTTCAGGCTGCCTTATTGGGTTAGGCAGTCTGAAAACCGTTCGGCGTGGTTAAAACAGATTTACGCACGAAAAACCACACAATCCCGCCTTTTTCCACGCCATCGTTGCCAAACCCCGCTCCCCGCGCGTATCATCCGCGCTTTATTTTCAACCCATTGCCAAGAAAGGATAAAACCATGCAAAACATCGCTCAATCTCCCATCCAACTTGGCAGCCTGAACACCAACCGCGTTATCTAATCGCCCGTTCGGGCTGCTTTCTCTACCATTTTTGTTAAGACAATCATTTCAACGATGCCGTTTCAGGCAGCCTGAAACACGCCTTAACAAAACCAAAAGAAAGTACCCACATGGGCAATCAAATTATTATCATCAAAAATTCAAATACTTGGATAGAAGGCAACGCCGTCCAACAACTAGAAACCACCGCCAAGCTGCCGCATATTCAGCGCGTGGCAGGGATGCCCGATTTGCACGCAGGGCGCGGTTATCCCATTGGTGCAGCGTTTTTCAGCATCGGGCATTTTTACCCCGCGCTGATTGGCAACGACATCGGCTGCGGCATGGCGTTTTGGCAAACCGATTTAGCCGCGCACAAAGCCAAAACCAACAAATTAGTCAAACAGTTAGGCAGCATAGACGCGCCGCTGGACGCAAGCTGGCAAGCGCGGACAGATGAACTGCTGCCCCATCATCCGTTTCAGGCTGCCTTGGGCACGATTGGCGGCGGCAACCATTTTGCCGAGCTGCAAGCGGTGGACACGGTTTACGCGCCCGAGCATCTGCCCGCCGCGTTTAACCCGCAATGCTTGCAACTGTTGGTGCACAGCGGTTCGCGCGGCTTGGGGCAGCAGATTTTGCGCCGCCATGTGGATAAATTTAGCCACGCTGGGCTGCCTGAAAACACACCCGAAGCCGCCGCCTATCTTGCCGAACACGCCGATGCGCTCAATTTTGCCCGCGCCAATCGCCGCTTGATTGCCGAGCGAATGCTGGCGCCTTGGGGCGCAGACGGCGCGTGTTTGCTGGATGTACATCACAATTTTTTGCAACAAATTCAAATAGATAATCAAACAGGCTGGCTGCATCGCAAAGGTGCAACGCCGTCCGATTGCAGCTTGGTGGTGATTCCAGGGTCGCGCGGCGATTACAGCTATCTAGTTCGCCCGATTGTGGATAATGCAGCTAACGCTTTGTTTTCATTGGCACACGGCGCAGGACGCAAATGGCAGCGCGGCGAATGCAAAGCGCGGCTGTCGCACAAATTTTCCGCCGATAGCCTGCGCCAAACCGCATTTGGCAGCGCGGTGGTGTGCGCCGATAAAGCCTTGATTTTTGAAGAAGCCCCGCAGGCTTATAAGAAAATAGACAGCGTGATTGCCACCCTGCGCGACTTTGGGCTGATTGAATTGGTGGCACGGATGAAGCCCGTTTTAACCTATAAAACCGCAGGCGGCTGCGCCGATTGATGAACTTAGAACCTGCATTCACTATTTTCAGGCTGCCTATTGCATTCAGGCAGCCTGAAACCCCATCGCAAGGAACTTTATGATTTATCTACAATTATCCACAGGGCAATCGCCCGCCGAATGCCAAATCTTTGCCCAATTTGTGTTAAACAAAATCCTGCGCGAAGCCGAAGCCGCAGGCGTGGCAGCGGAATTGTTAAGCCAAACCGCCAGCAAACACGGCATTTTGTCCGCCACCTTTGCGCTCAACGGTGCAGGCGCGGAAGCCCTGTCGCAACGCTGGCTCGGCACGCTGCAATGGATTGGCAACAGCCCCGTGCGCCCCAAACATCCGCGCAAAAATTGGTACATCGCCGTTTTCAGGCTGCCGCAAATTCCCACTCTGCCCGATGACGACAGCATCCGCTTTGAAACCTGCCGCGCAGGCGGCAAAGGCGGGCAACACGTCAATAAAACCGACAGCGCGGTGCGCGCCACGCATCTGGCAACGAGTATTTCGGTGCGCGTGGAAAGCGAGCGCAGCCAACACGCCAACAAAAAACGCGCCCGCGAGCTGCTGGCTTTAAAGCTGGCGGAACAGCATTCTGCCGCCTTGGGGCAACACGCCGCCAATGCGCACGCGCAGTTGTATCAAGTGGAGCGTGGCAACCCCGTGCGCGTGTTTAAAGGTGCGGATTTTCGGGAACAATAGGCAGCCTGAAAGCTGGGTAATCGCTTTTCAGGCTGCCTATCATCAATTTCGCCAGCTTGGCGCATAAATCCTTTAAAATCACGCCTTTCAACCCACTCCCGAAAGGAACATCATGGAACTCGTCTTTATCCGCCACGGTTTGAGCGAATGGAACGCCAAAAACCTGTTCACAGGCTGGCGCGATGTGAAACTCAGCGAAAAAGGCATCGCCGAAGCGCAAGAAGCGGGGCGCAAACTCAAAGCCGCTGGCTACCAGTTTGACATCGCGTTCACATCGGTTTTAACCCGCGCCATCAAAACCTGCAATTTGGTGCTGGAAGAAAGCGACCAGCTTTGGGTGCCACAAATCAAAACATGGCGGCTGAACGAGCGACATTACGGCGCATTGCAAGGCATGGACAAAAAACAAACCGCCGAAAAATATGGCGATGAGCAAGTGCACATTTGGCGACGCAGCTACGACACGCTGCCCCCTTTGCTAGATAAAAACGACGAATTTTCCGCCCACAACGACCGCCGCTACGCCCATTTGCCCGCCGATGTGGTGCCCGATGGCGAAAATTTGAAAGTAACGCTGCAACGTGTGTTGCCCTTTTGGGAAGACCAAATCGCCCCCGCCATCATCAGCGGCAAGCGCGTGTTAGTGGCGGCGCACGGCAACAGCTTGCGCGCGTTGGCGAAACACATTGAAGGCATTTCCGATGACGACATCATGGGCTTGGAAATCCCAACAGGGCAGCCGTTGGTGTACAAATTGGATGATGATTTAAACGTGTTTGAGAAATTTTATTTGTAATTGCGATACTTTATTCAACAATAAAAGGCAGCCTGAAAATGCTATTTCACGTTTTCAGGCTGCCTTTTATGTGGATAACTTAAATTTTCTCGGCAAAGAATTTCAACGTACGCACCAGTTGGCAAGTGTAAGACATTTCGTTGTCATACCAAGCCACGGTTTTCACCAATTGCTTGTCGCCCACCGTTTGCACACGCGTTTGCGTGGCATCAAACAGCGAACCAAATTCCACGCCAATCACATCAGACGACACAATCTCATCTTCCGTGTAGCCAAACGATTCATTGGCGGCGGCTTTCATCGCCGCGTTCACTTCTTCCTTGCTCACATTTTTTTCCAAAATGCACACCAATTCGGTCAGCGAGCCAGATGGCACAGGCACACGCTGCGCCGCGCCGTCCAATTTGCCGTTCAACTCGGGAATCACCAAGCCGATGGCTTTGGCTGCGCCTGTGCTGTTGGGCACAATATTCGCCGCAGCGGCGCGGGCGCGGCGTTTGTCGCCTTTGCGATGCGGCGCATCCAGCGTGTTTTGGTCGCCCGTGTAGGCGTGGATGGTGGTCATCAAGCCTTGCACCACGCCAAATTGTTTTTGCAACACCGCTGCCATCGGCGCAAGGCAGTTAGTGGTGCAAGAAGCCGCAGAAATCACGGTTTCGCTGCCATCCAACACATGATGGTTCACATTAAACACCACGGTTTTCATGTCGTTGCCCGCAGGCGCAGAAATCACCACTTTGCGCGCGCCTGCGCGGATGTGCGCTTCGGCTTTGTCTTTGCTGGTGAAAAAACCCGTGCATTCCAACACCACATCAACGCCCAATGCTTTCCAAGGCAATTCTTCGGGATTAGGCTTGGCAAACACCTTGATTTCTTTGCCGTTTACGATAAACGCTTCTTCTTTTTGCTCAATCGTGCCGTTGAAGCGACCTTGCGTGGTATCGTATTTAAACAGATGAACCAACATATCAGCAGGCGTTAAATCGTTTACGGCAACCACTTCAATGCCGTCTGTTTTCAAGATTTGACGCAACGCCAAGCGACCAATGCGCCCAAAACCGTTAATTGCAACTTTAACTGCCATTTTTACCTTCCTTCATACACGTTGAAAAACACCTATTTTTACCATTTTTTACGCCTAAACGCAAAAGGCTTTTGGCTTTGGGTAAAACCGCGCCAAGTTGTAATTAAATTAAAAACAATAGATCAAAAAATAAAAAGATGATGGTTTATGAAGTCTGCTACAAAATGTGGATAAGTTATCCAAACCAATGATTTTATGTTGAAATATATAAAACAAAAAACTGTGCGCGATTGCGATTCATTCATCGGGATAATTGTGGATAAAATTAATCCCAAATAGCTTTATTGTGGATAAACTGGCTTTATCATGCCTTTTTATTGCTTTACCCCCCGCTTTCAGGCTGCCTAAAATAGTTTATGATGCGGCCTGAAAATCATTTTTAGGACAACCCAATGAAACAACGCACCCTAGCCAAATCGGTAACCGCCACAGGCGTAGGCTTGCATTCGGGCGAGCGCGTGTCGCTTACCTTGCATCCTGCCGCTGAAAACACGGGCATCCAGTTTCGCCGCAGCGATTTATCGGGCGAGCAAGGCGAAATTGTGCCGCTTACGCCGTATTTGATTAACGACACGCGCTTGTCGTCCACCATCGTTACCGAAAACGGCATTCGTGTCGGCACGATTGAACACATTATGTCGGCGTTTGCCGCGTATGGTGTGGATAACATTTTGGTGGAGCTGAATGCGCCCGAAATTCCGATTATGGATGGCAGTAGTTTGCCGTTTCTTTTTTTGTTGCAAGATGCGGGCGTGGTGGAGCAGCAGGCGGAAAAACGCTTTTTGCGAATATTGAAAGAAGTCGCGCTGGAAGAGCCGAATAAAGCGGTAAAATTTACCCCGTATGATGGCTTTAAAGTGCGGCTCACGATTGAATTTGACCACCCTGTGTTTAACCGCAGCGCACCCACCTTTGAGATTGATTTTGCAGGAGAATCTTATGTGGAAGAGATTGCGCGGGCGCGAACATTTGGCTTTATGCAAGAAGTGGAGCTGATGCGGGCGCACAATTTAGGCTTAGGCGGCAATTTGTCTAACGCGATTGTGATTGACGACACCGACGTGTTGAACCCCGAAGGGCTGCGCTATCCCGATGAATTTGTGCGCCACAAAATTTTGGATGCGATTGGCGATTTATATATTGTGGGGCATCCGATTATTGGCGCGTTTGAAGGCTATAAATCGGGGCACGCGATTAACAATGCGCTGTTGCGCAAAGTGTTGGCGGATGAAACGGCGTTTGAATGGGTAGAATTTCCTGATGATGAAGCGATGCCAAGCGCGTTTTCGGGAATTGAAACGCTGGGCGTAAGATAGTTTGTTTGAAAAGGCAGCCTGAAAACATATTTTAGCTTCACTCGTTTTCAGGCTGCCTTTTACACATAAAGTTATCCCTAATTATCAATATGTAAAACAATCAGATGTAGTTTTATCAACAAAGTTATGCACAAAGCCAAGGCAGTCTTTAAACCGCCACTTTAACCGCCGTGCCGCTCACGGTTACCATCATCATGCCATTGGTCTCGCCCAACACTTCGTAGTCAAAATCAATGCCGATGATGCCGTTTGCGCCCAGCTCTTTGGCGGCTTGCTTCATCTCTTCCAACGCAGCTTCGCGTGCGCCTGCTAACGCGCGTTCATAACCGCCTGCGCGCCCACCAACCACATCGCGGATGGAAGCAAACATATCGCGGAAAATGTTTGCGCCGATAATCGCTTCACCGTTCACAATGCCCAAATAAGCATCTAGCTGAATATCGTTAGGCGTTACGGTGGCGAGAAAAAAGGCTTCTTCTTTGCGGGAAAACCAACCCATATTGCACTCCTGTGATAGATGGTTTTCAGGCTGCCTTAGATGAATAGGCAGCCTGAAAACCAAAAATGTTAATGTGGATAACTTGACTACACTTCGTAAGTGCTAGAAGCGGTGTCGCCGCCTGTTCCTGTCCAATTGGTGTGGAAAAACTCGCCGCGCGGTTTATCGGTGCGTTCGTAAGTGTGTGCACCGAAGTAATCGCGTTGCGCTTGCAGCAAATTAGCAGGCAAGCGAGCGGTGGTGTAGCCATCCAAAAAGGTAATTGCCGCTGCCATGCAAGGCATGGGTACGCCAATTTCAATCGCTTTGGCAACGGTTTTGCGCCATGCGGGCAGCGCGTTAATCAAGATTTTTTGGAAATATGGGTCTGCGCCCAAAAACGCCAAATCAGGGTTGGCTTCAAACGCATCACGGATGTTGCCCAAGAAAATGCTGCGGATGATGCAACCTTCGCGCCACAACAGCGCGGTTTTGCCGTAGTTTAGTTTCCAGTTAAACGTGTTGCTGGCTTCGCGCATCAGCATAAAGCCTTGTGCATACGAAATAATTTTAGATGCCAGCAACGATAAACGCAGCGATTCCAGCCATTCTTCGCGGCTGCCTGCAATAGGCGTAATGCTGCGTGGGAACAAGCTGGCAGCAGCAACACGCTGTTCTTTCAACGCCGAAACACAACGCGCAAACACCGATTCGGAAATCAGCGTCAGTGGAATGCCCATGTCCAAAGCGTTGATGCCTGTCCATTTGCCTGTGCCTTTTTGCCCTGCGGTATCCAAGATTTTTTCCACCAGCGGCGTGCCGTCTGCATCTTTGTAAGCAAGAATATCGGTGGTAATATCCACCAAATAAGAGTTTAATTCGGTGTTTTTCCAAGATTTAAACGTCTCGTGCATTTCGTCATACGTCATGCCCAAGCCGTCTTTCATAAACTGATAGGCTTCGCAAATCAACTGCATATCGCCGTATTCAATGCCATTGTGCACCATTTTCACAAAATGCCCCGCGCCATTATCGCCCACCCAATCGCAGCAAGGCTCGCCATTAGGCGTTTTTGCCGCAATGCCTTGCAAAATGGGCCGCACATATTGCCACGCTTCAGGATTTCCCCCTGGCATAATAGACGGACCATGCCGTGCCCCTTCTTCGCCACCCGAAACGCCTGCGCCAATAAAACGAATACCCTTGGCAGCCAGCTCAACCGTGCGGCGGTTGGTATCGGGGTAGTTGGCATTGCCACCATCAATAATGATGTCGCCTTGTTCAAGGTAGGGCAAAATTTGTTCAATAAATTCATCCACCGCGCTGCCTGCGCGAACCATCAGCATGATTTTGCGTGGTTTTTCCAATTTATCCACAAGCTCTTGCAACGAATGTGCGCCAACAATATTGGTATTTTTTGCTGCGCCATTTAAAAATTCGTCCACTTTGGAAACGGTTCGGTTAAACGCCACCACCTTAAAGCCTTTGTCGTTCATGTTCAAAATCAAATTTTGACCCATTACCGCCAAACCAATTACACCAATATCGCCTTTCATAGCTATTCCTTGCGAGTTGAGAAAGCTGTAACTTTACTCCATTGAAATAGGTTAGACAATGCGAGAAAACCGCGTTGCTTGTAGTAGTATTTAAATCTAAATTTTAAAATAAATAAATGATTAAGATTAAGAATAAACGAATGCTCTGTTGATAACTTTAAAAAATATTTTTTTTCAAATGGTTATGATAATTTTATTGTTTAGGAAAAGGCAGCTTGAAAAGCAAGTATAGCGTGTGGATAAAGGTGGATAAATTTTCACAAGCAACGGGTTAATGTGGATAAGTTTGAAAAACAAACACGATGTCATTTTCAGGCTGCGTTAATCTGTGGATTATGTTAAAACGTGTTCAAAAATGTGATTTTCCGATAAAATACCGTCCTTTATTGGTTTCAGGCAGCCTGAAAATAACGATTAAGGAACTCTCATGAAAGCATTGGTTGCGGTAAAGCGCGTGGTTGATTTCAATGTGAAAGTGCGCGTGAAAGCAGATGGTTCGGGCGTGGATATTGGCAATGTAAAAATGTCAATGAATCCGTTTGACGAAATTGCGGTTGAAGAAGCTGTCCGCTTAAAAGAAGCAGGCGAAATCAGCGAAGTGGTTGCGGTATCGTTGGGCGAAAAAAAATGCGAAGACACGCTGCGAACCGCGTTGGCAATGGGTGCAGACCGTGCGATTCATGTAGAAACCGATGCGTTGCTTGAACCCTTGGCTGTGGCAAAATTATTGAAAAAAATTGTGGATAAAGAACAACCTAGCCTTGTTTTGCTGGGTAAACAAGCAATTGATGATGATGCCAACCAAACCGCGCAAATGCTGGCGGCATTGATGAATGCAGCGCAAGGCACGTTTGCCAGCAAAGTAGAATTGGCTGCTGACGAAGCGGTGGTTACGCGCGATGTTGATGGTGGCGTGGAAACAATTGCATTGAAATTGCCTGCGGTGATCAGCGCGGATTTGCGTTTAAACGAACCACGTTTTGTGAAGCTGCCAGCGCTGATGCAAGCCAAAAAGAAAACAATTGAAAAACAAACGATTGAAGAATTGGCTGTAAACATTGAGCCACGGTTGCACGTGAAACAATACGCAGAACCCAAAGCGCGACAAGCTGGCGTAAAAGTGGCGAATGTTGCTGAATTGGTTGAAAAACTGGCTGCTGCCAAAGCAATTTAAAGGAAAAAAACATGAGCGTTTTGGTATTAGTAGAACACGATGGCAAGCAAATTACCCCAGCTACACTGCACGCTATTTATGCTGTGCAAAAATTAGGCGAAGTTCATGCGCTGGTGGCGGGTTTAGGCAGCCTGAAAGTGGCAGAACAAGCCAGTAAAATTGATGGGGTTAGCAAAGTATTGCACGCAGAAGCGGTGCATTTTGCTGAGCTATTAGCAGAAGAAATTGCGCCGCTTGTTGTTTCATTGGCTGCGCCGTATCGGTATTTTGTTGCGGCTGCCAGCGCATTTGGCAAAAACATTATGCCGCGCGTAGCAGCGATGCTGGATTGCTCGCAAATTTCTGATTTAACCGAAATTGTGGATAATCAAACTTTTATTCGTCCTACTTATGCAGGCAACGTGTTTACCACCGTATCCAGCAATGAAGAAAAATTGGTGCTAACCATTCGCGCCAGCGCGTTTGATGCAGCAACATACAGTGAGCAAGCGGCAGAAATTGAAAGTGTACCCGCCACGCCTGCGCAGCATTTGAGCCGATTTGTTTCGCGCGAATTAACCCAATCCAACCGTCCAGAACTAACGCAAGCCAAAGTAGTTGTGGCTGGCGGGCGAGCATTGGGCAGCGCGGAACAATTTAATGACGTTTTAACGCCGTTGGCTGATGTATTGGGTGCAGCAATTGGCGCATCACGCGCAGCGGTGGATGCCGAATTTGTATCAAACGATTGCCAAGTTGGGCAAACAGGCAAAATTGTTGCACCTGAACTGTATTTTGCGATTGGTGTTTCTGGCGCAATTCAACACGTTGCAGGGATGCAGGATAGCAAAGTTGTGGTGGCTATTAACAAAGACCCTGATGCGCAAATCTTTAATGTGGCCGATTTTGGTATTGTGGGCGATTTGTTTGAAGTTGTGCCACAATTAACCGAAGCATTGAAAAATCGTTAATCTCGTGCCTATGTTTCACATGAAACATAGGTTTGTTTCATCATTTATACAAAAGAAAACAAAGTGAACATTTCTCTACCAATAGAAGCAAAAGATATTCAAAAGCTGATTCCCCATCGTTTTCCATTTATGCTGATTGACCGTATTACCGCGTTTGAACACGGTAAATCGCTCACAGCAATCAAAAATGTAACCATGAATGAACCGCAGTTTATGGGACATTTTCCTGAATACCCTGTTATGCCTGGGGTATTGATTATTGAAGCAATGGCGCAGGCATGCGGTGCGTTAGCCATTTTGACCGAAGGCGGGCGCAATCCTGATGAAATTTATTTCTTTGCGGGCATAGATAATGCACGGTTTAAACGCCAAGTTATCCCTGCCGACCAACTTGTTTTTGAGATTGAATTGCTGCAAAGCAAGCGTGGGATTGGTAAATTTAAAGCTGTTGCTAAAGTGAATGGCGAGTTAGCTGTTGAAGCGGAAATTATGTGCGCTAAACGCAAAGTGGAAAAATAATACCAAGTCATAAACTGAACTGGTGGGGTTGGTTTATTGCTTTAAACAGCTTGTTTTTGAATGAGTATTTAAGTTTTCAGGCTGCCTAATCCATCTAGGCAGCCTGAAAAAGACAAATTAAACAATAGCGAGAGTATTATGTCTTTAATCCACAAAACGGCCATCATAGACCCAAAAGCTGAATTAGATAGCAGCGTGAAAGTGGGTGCTTATTCCGTTATTGGCGCAAATGTGCAAATTGGTGCAGGCACGGAAATTGGCGCACATACTGTGATTGAAGGGCATACGACAATTGGTCAAAACAATAAAATTTTCCAATTTGCCAGCTTAGGTGCGCAACCGCAGGATAAAAAATACCGCGATGAACCCACCAAGCTCATTATTGGTAATGGCAATACCATCCGAGAATTTACAACATTTAATACAGGCACGGTTACGGGTATTGGTGAAACGCGCATTGGCGATGATAACTGGATTATGGCGTATTGCCATTTGGCGCATGATTGTGTAATCGGAAATCATACTATTTTTGCGAATAACGCATCACTCGCGGGGCACGTAACCATTGGTGATTATGTAGTATTGGGTGGTTATACATTAGTGTTTCAGTTTTGCCGCATTGGGGCTTATGCGATGACGGCATTTGCCGCTGGGGTGCATAAAGATGTGCCACCTTATTTTATGGCGGCGGGTTATCGTGCAGAACCAGCAGGTTTAAACAGCGAAGGAATGCGGCGCAATGGATTTTCCGCAGAACAAATTGCGTTGGTAAAACAAGCCTATAAAGTTTTATATATGCAAGATTTGGGTTTAGATGAAGCCAAAAACAAAATTGCAGAAATGGCAAAAAACGATTCAGAATTGCAAATTTTGCATGAATTTATAGCAACATCACAGCGTGGCATTATTCGTTAAACGTTTTCAGGCTGCCTAAAATGTAAAGAATTTGACAGTCAAAGAAGTATCCCGTATAGTTCACTTTTTCTGACGCGGGGTGGAGCAGTATGGTAGCTCGTCGGGCTCATAACCCGAAGGTCGTAGGTTCAAATCCTGCCCCCGCAACCAAATTTCAACCGCTTGGTTTTCCAAGCGGTTTTGTTTTATCTTTTGCGGTTTTGTTGATACATATCAGGTATAATAAGAACACTTTTACTGCTTTATTGTGGAGTGGATTATGTTACCTAGTGATGAAATTATCATTCATGGCACAACCAGTAATGGCAAAGTGTTTCTTCCAAGCGATTGGGCAGAACGATTGTGCGGTATTCTTTCATCATTTAGCAAAGATAATCGGCTTTCATATAATGAATGGGTGCGCCCTGCGCTGCTGAATAAAGTTCGTTGCGTGGAAGTTTCGCCCAGTCTTGAAAAAATCAATCCCAGTATGTTCCGTTTTTTGATGGATTTTGCAACAGATAACGATTTGCAGATTATGCGCGGTTCAGATTTTCACCCACATAGGCAGCCTGAAAATCAAATTGCAGAATCTGTTAAAGATAATCATGAAGCGATTACAGAAGAAAAAATAGAAACAGAGCAGCTTATTGAGCAAGCAGAAGAGCCAACCAGCCATGTGCGCGAAATTTTGCCCAAAGAGACCGCTAGCGTATTTGCTGCATTGAGTGTATTGCGCCCCACGCTTAACGACATCAATCAATTTGTAGAACAAGTCAATAATGTGCAACGCGCGCAAGGCTATCGTTTGCTTGGATTGTTTGAAGCAGGTAAAACCAACGCGGTTGCGGTGTGCGGTTTTCGTGAAAAAACCGATTTAGTGAGCGGGCGAAATATTCATATTGATGATTTGATTACCATGCCACAAAGCCGCCGTTGCGGTTATGCTTCGCGGCTGCTGGATAAAGTGCGCGAAATTGCTGCGGAGCAAGGCATTGCACAGATTCATGTGGATTGCCATGTAGGCAGCGAGCGGACAATTGCTCATCGTGTGTATTTTCAACAAGGTTTTGAAATTCAATCGTATCATTTCGTTTGTCAAAGCGAGTAACGTTAAACAAATTTATTCCATTTTCAGGCTGCCTAAATCATATTAAGGCAGCCTGAAACCATTATCTTCTATGAAAAACAGCAAATTAAACAAAATTTTCACATGGTTTGAAACCCGGATAGAACCTTATCCCGAAGCAAATCCCATTACGCCATCCAAAGGATTATTGCGCTTTATTTGGAGCAATTTGGAAGGTGTGCGGGTGTGGATACTCGTGTTAGCAATCTTGACCGCAGGCATCGGTATTATGGAAGCTCTGCTGTTTCAGTTTATGGGTAAGCTGGTGGATTGGCTTGGCAAATTTACCCCTGAAACGCTGTTTGCTGAAAAAGGCTGGGCGTTGTTTGGCATGGTTGCGATGATGATATTTGCTGTTTTTTGGCATTTTGTTGCATCCAATGTGCGCTTGCAAACTTTGCAAGGCGTGTTCCCGATGCGGCTGCGTTGGAATTTTCACCGCTTGATGTTAAACCAGTCGCTCGGGTTTTATCAGGATGAATTTGCAGGGCGCGTGTCGGCGAAAGTCATGCAAACCGCGCTTGCTGTGCGCGATGTGGTGATGACCATCGCCGATATGGTGATTTATATTTTTGTGTATTTTTTGACTTCTGGGCTGATTTTAGCGGCAATGGATGGTTGGTTGTTGCTGCCGTTTATGCTATGGATAGTGTCATTTGCGCTGATGATGAAGCTGCTGATGCCAAAACTGGGCAGAACTGCGCAAGCGCAAGCAGATGCACGCAGCCTGATGACGGGGCGTATCACTGATGCTTATTCCAACATCGCCACCGTCAAACTTTTTTCACACGGCGCGCGCGAAGCCCGCTATGCCAAGCAGTCTATGGATGAATTTATGGTAACCGTGTATGCCCAAATGCGGCTTGCCACGCTGTTGCAAACGTGGAGTTTTATCATCAATTCGTCGCTTACATTATCCACCGCCGCGCTGGGCGTGTGGCTGTGGCATAGTGGGCACGTTGGCGCAGGCGCGGTTGCTACGGCTACCGCTATGGCTTTGCGGTTAAACGGTTTGTCGCAATTTATTATGTGGGAATCGGCGCGACTGTTTGAAAACGTTGGCACCGTATCAGATGGCATGACCACTTTGTCTAAACCGCAAACTATTTTGGATAAACCTGCCGCGCTGCCATTAAAAGTAGAACAAGGCAACATCAGTTTTAAACATGTTGATTTTTCTTACGAAGTCGGCAAGCCCTTGCTAAACGGCTTTAATTTGAATATTAAAGCAGGAGAAAAAGTGGGTTTAATTGGGCGCAGCGGCGCGGGAAAATCTACCATTGTGAACTTGCTGTTGCGCTTTTATGAACCACAAAGCGGCACAATTGAAATTGATGGGCAAAACATCAACGACATCACGCAAGAAAGCCTACGCGCTCAAATTGGCTTGGTAACACAAGATACCAGCTTGCTGCATCGCTCTGTGCGCGACAATATTGTGTATGGTCGACCCGAAGCCACCGATGAAGAAATGTTCCAGGCTGCCGAACGCGCCGAAGCCGCCGACTTTATCCCTAATTTATCAGATGCAAAAGGCAGAACAGGCTACGATGCGCACGTTGGCGAGCGTGGCGTGAAATTATCGGGCGGGCAACGCCAGCGTATTGCCATCGCTCGCGTGATGCTGAAAGACGCGCCCATTTTGTTGTTAGACGAAGCCACCAGCGCATTGGATAGCGAAGTGGAAGCAGCCATCCAAGAAAGTTTGGATAAAATGATGGCTGGCAAAACCGTTATTGCAATTGCCCACAGGTTATCCACAATCGCCGCTATGGACAGATTGATTGTGCTAGATAAAGGACGAATTGTGGAAGAAGGTACGCATACAGAATTGTTAGCAAACAATGGATTATATGCAAAATTGTGGGCACATCAAAGCGGCGGATTTTTGCCCGAGCAAGTGGAACAATAAGCATAGAATAGTAGGCAGCCTGAAAACTTATGCACAGTTTCAGGCTGCCTTTTTATGACTACAAAAGCCATCAAGATAAGCATTAAAGGATAGAAATTGGGATTAGGCTTAAAGCAACTGATTGAAGTAAATAAAAATAAAAAAAGGTTAATAATGCAAAGTTTTCTAAAAATGGCGGATGAACGGCGGTTTCAGGCAGCATGAAAAGTGTAATTTTGATATGATGTTATTGTTAATAGTTATCCACATAGGCAGCCTGAAAACATGATGAAATTGAAATGGTTGGTATGCCTTGCAGCAGCAAGTTTTATCCACATCGCCCAAGCTGAAACCGCAAAAACAAACATAGAAGCAGCATCTGAACCCGCTTCTGCGCCTGCGGTTGCGTCTATTTCTGCTAGTGTGCCACAAGTGATTGATGATGAGATTAGCCGCGTGTGGCAAGATTCTAGCCAGTTGTTTAACGATACGGTTTTGTTGCCCCCCGTTCCTGATGCGGCTACAAATAACAAGGTGCAAGCTAATTTGCGCAACCAAGTTGCCACATTCCACACCAATATGCGCATTCCCAGCCAGCTTGCGAAAATTGTTTCGCTGCCCGAACCAAAAAAATTAACGCAGCGCGAAGTATTGCAACAAGAAATCAGCCGTGAAAAAAACGCACTGTTAACAGCGCAAAATAATTTGGTTAAGGCAGGCAAAGCGAAAAATGATGCGGCGATTAAACGCTTTGGTATGCAAGTGGCTGACCGAATTAAAAATATGCAGGCATTGCAAGAAGAATTGCGCCGTTACTAGGCAGCCTGAAAACAGAAATAGTGAAACAAATCAATCAGATTATTGTTATAATAACAGCCATTATCATTGGTTACTGTTTAGTTGAAAGGATGAAAAATGAATTCAGCAGAAGGTCAAGAAGCGTTGGAATCTATGGTTGGGCAAATGCTGGTGGCTAAATTGAAAAAATTGGGCGCGGAAGAGCATAAAGTGAATCAAATTGTGGGTTCGCTTTCATTTGAAGATATTCGCAAATGTTTGCCGCTTACCGATGATGATTTGAAAAAAGCATTTGCCAAATTGTTTGCATAAACTGATTTTCAGGCTGCCTAGAATGGTTTTAGGCAGCTTTTTTATGAGTATTGAAAATGACCACAAAAACTTTGCTCTTGGTGGACGGTTCGTCCTATCTTTATCGCGCGTTTTACGCCATGACCCACCTTTCTGCACCTGATGGCACGCCAACCAATGCCGTTTATGGCGTGTTGAATATGCTGCGCCGTTTGCGCGCTGAAACGCCGCATGATTACTGCGCTTGTGTGTTTGATGCCAAAGGCAAAAATTTCCGCCATACGCTGTTTCCTGACTACAAAGCCACGCGCCCGCCCATGCCTGATGATTTGCGTCCGCAGGCCGATATACTGCCTGAATTGGTGGAATTGATGGGCTGGAAAGTATTAAAAATCAGCGGTGTAGAAGCGGATGATGTGATTGGTACGCTGGCAAAGCAGGCAGAAAATGCGGATATGCGCGTGATTATATCCACAGGCGATAAAGATATGGCGCAGCTTGTGAGCGAACGCATCACGCTGGTAAATACCATGAAAAATGAAACGCTGGACGAAGCGGGTGTATTCAACAAATTTGGCGTGCATCCCAACCAAATCCGTGATTTTCTTGCGCTGATGGGCGATAAAGTAGACAACGTGCCAGGGGTGGAAAAATGCGGCGAAAAAACGGCGGCAAAATGGTTGGCAGAGTTTGGCTCGCTGGAAAATATCATGCAGCGAGCCGATGAATTTAAAGGCAAGATTGGCGAAAATTTGCGCGCTGCTTTGCCGCAACTGCCGTTGTCGTATGAATTGGTAACGATTAAAACCGATGTGGATTTGTTCAGCGAATTGCCTAATGGCGTGGATGATTTGCGGTGCAGCGCACCTAAGTGGGCGCAGTTGGCGGTGCATTTTCGTGAGCTGGGCTTTAAAACATGGCTAAAAGAAGCGGAAAATCAATTATCTAGCCAAGAAAGTGATGATTTATTTGCTGCCGATGATATAGGCACGCAAGCCGCATTCAATGCGCAAAGGCAGCCTGAAATCACGCTTGCGCCCAAACCCGAAAAACTGAATTACCAAGCCATTACCACGCAAGCGCAGTTGGATGAATTGTTAAACAAATTAGACGCTGCGCAGCAAATCGGCTTGGATACGGAAACTACATCGCTAGACCCGATGAGCGCACAGCTTGTGGGCATCAGCATGGCTTTTGCCGCTGGCGAAGCGGTGTATATTCCTATTAGCCACACGTTTGCCGAACAGCAATTAAACCGCGAAACGCTGTTAGGCAGCCTGAAACCGTATTTAGAAAGCCAATCGCTGCACAAAATTGGGCAAAATTTAAAATACGACCAACACGTTTTCGCTAATCAGGGCATTCAGTTGCAAGGGATTGCAGGCGATGCGATGTTGGCTTCGTATGTGTTGGAAAGCCATTTGGGGCATGGTTTGGATGAATTGGCGCAGCGTTGGCTGGGCTTGGAAACGATTACATACGAAAGCCTGTGTGGCAAAGGCGCGAAGCAAATTTCGTTTGCCGATGTGGCGGTGGATCAGGCAACGGAATACGCCTGCCAAGATGCGGATTTTGCCTTGCGCATTGAAGCGCATTTGAAAACGCAAATGAGTGATGAACAGCGCAAAATGTATGAAATCATGGAGTTGCCTGTGGCGCAGGTATTGTTTCACATGGAACGCAACGGTGTGTTGATTGACCGCGCAGAATTGGCGCAGCAAAGCGCGGAATTGGGCGCGGAATTGTTGAAACTGGAACAGCAAGCCTATCATTTAGCAGGGCAACCGTTTAATTTAAACTCGCCCAAGCAGCTGCAAGAAATCTTGTTTACCAAATTAGGCATTCCCACCAAAGGGCTAAAAAAAACCAGCACAGGCGGTATTTCCACCAATGAAGCGGTGTTGGAGCAGCTGGCGATGGATTATCCTTTGCCAAAAATCATCTTGCAAAACCGCAGTTTAGCGAAACTCAAATCCACCTACACCGATAAACTGCCTGAAATGATTAACCCCACCACCCACCGCGTTCACACCAATTACGCGCAAGCGGTGGCGATTACGGGGCGACTGGCGAGCAATAATCCCAATCTGCAAAACATTCCCATCCGCACCAGCGAAGGGCGACGTGTGCGCCGAGCGTTTATTGCACCTGAAAACAGCGTGATTGTGTCTGCCGATTATTCGCAAATTGAGCTGCGCATCATGGCGCATTTAAGCGGTGATACCACGTTGATTGAAGCATTTAAAAACGGCGAAGATGTGCACCGCCGCACCGCTGCCGAAGTGTTTGGGATGCAGCCTGAAAACATTACGCCTGAGCAGCGGCGTTATGCCAAAACCATTAACTTTGGTTTGATTTACGGCATGAGCAGCTATGGTTTGGCAAAATCGCTGGGGATTGATAACGCATCCGCCGATATGTTTATCAAACGCTATTTTGCGCGATATACGGGCGTGGCGGATTATATGCAGCGCACCAAAGAGCAAGCGGCGGATTTGGGTTATGTGGAAACACTGTTTGGGCGACGGCTGTATCTGCCTGATATTCATGCTAAAAACGCGCAAGCGCGCGCAGGCGCAGAACGCGCCGCCATCAATGCGCCGATGCAAGGCACGGCTTCTGATTTAATCAAACGCGCCATGATTGCGGTGGATGGTTTTCTGCTTTCAGGCAGCCTGAAAACACGTTTGACCATGCAAGTGCATGATGAATTGGTGTTTGAAGTGCCAGAAAATGAGCAAGAAATGATAGTGCAGAATATTCCTGCGCTGATGGCGAGCGTGGGCGAAGATGTGTTGAATGTGCCGCTGGTTGCCGAAGTGGGTATAGGCAAAAATTGGGATGATGCGCATTAACTGTGCTACAAAAAAGGTATCCAAAACGGATACCTTTTTCATTTTCAGGCAACCTTAAATCATTTCAGCCAATCATTTCAACACCACGCGCGTCCATTTTGCCACCCAATCTTTTTGCTTGCTGTTCACTTGCGCCGCAGGCAACAGCTTGGCATCTTTGGGCGTAGAAGCATGAACCGCAATAGGATGCGCTTTCGTTCCTTTTACCGCAGGATAAACCCACATGGAAGTCATCACCGCATCTTGCACCGCAGGGCTTTGCAAATATTGCACCAGCTTCGCCGCCATTTCAGGCTGCTTGGCTTGGTTTAACACCGCCGCGCCTTCAATTTGCAAATAGCTGCCGCCGTGCAAAAACAGGTTGCCCATATTGGGCGATTTGAGCTTGCCTTCGCTGTAAAACACTTCTGCCGCAGGGCTGGTGGCATAGCCCACGATAATCGGGCGAGAGCCGCCGTTGAGCGTAAATTCGGTGTAATACGCTTGCGACCAACCTTTGGTGATTTTCATGCCATTTTGCCGCATTTGCCCCCACCATTTGAACGCATTGGCTTCGCCCAAGCCGCTGATATTTGCCAATAAAAACGCCAACCCAGGGGTGGATGTAGCAGGGCTGGGCACGGCGACCAAATTTTTGTATTTGGGCTGTGCTAATTCATCCAATGTTTTAGGCAAGGGCAGATTATTTTTTGCAAACCATTGTTTATCATAGTTTAATGTTACAAAGCTAAAATCCACCGCCAAAACGTGCGAAATAGAAACCGCTGTTGCCTTGCTTTGCGGTTGTTGCGCCGCCAAAATGCCTGCCGCTTGCGCTTTGGCGGATGAATTGTTATCCAACCCAAACACCGCATCGGCTAATGGCGATTTTTTGCTTAAAATCAAGCGGTTTAACATTTCATTGCCGCTGCCCAGTTTCACAATGGAAACCTTGGCATCGTTTTGCTGCTCAAATTGCGCGATAACAGGCTTGGGCAAATCAAAAGACTCGCTTACAGCCAGCCGCACTTCCGTTTGCGCCCAAGCCGCATGGCTTAAAAACAGCGACAAAGTCAGCACACTAAAATGAACCCGTTTCATGATGTTTCTCCTGTGATAAAAAATCGCCATTTGCGCAACACGGCAAATGGCGATGGGTTAATCAATCAACATAAACAGTTGTTTTAATTAGTTTCCTACGCCAGCATTACCTGTGCCAGGTTCACGGGTGTTTTCTCAGCCGCTTGCGCAGCACCCCGACTAATTTTGTTTACAGGCTAGGCAGCCTGAAAACGGTGTAACAAAATTGTTCCGCGTGTTTTTAAACGCGGATAACGAGTGTATTGTAGCATAATCTTTACGATACTTTAACAATAGTTAGGCAGCCTGAAACCATTTAGGCAGCCTGAAAACCGAAAACGCATTGCACCAAAAAACCGATTTCGCACCATGTTGCAGGTGCTGAAATCGGTTGAGAGATGATGGGCAAATGCGCCCAAAAGTTCAATTATTTAGCCACGCAGTTCGTATTCACCACGCCACCGTCCGAGCCGCTAAATTCAAAATAGGCTTCACGCCCCGCTTTTTCGTGCCATTCGGCAGGGTTGCCATAGAACGCGCTATTAGACGCATAGCGCACGCCCGATGCTGACACGGCTTGGTTCAACACGGCAGATTTGCCCATGGTGTCCACGGAAAGATTGATTGCGCCGCTGCTGTATTTCACAGTGGCGGTCATGCCGTTGTCGCATTCAAAGCGTTTGCTGCCGCCCACTTTGGGGCTCATCGCTTGCTGTTGCTTCATGGACATATTGCCCATTGCGCTATCGCGGGGGTCGTTGTTTGCCGAAGGGCTTTCGCTGCCCGCGCAAGCTGCCAAAGCCAGCGCAGAAATAGCAATCAAGGAAACGTGCTTGATATTCATAGTAAATCTCCAAGGGTTGAATATTGCCAAATGGCAACGGCGCGCATCTTACAGCGAAATGTAGCGCGAAGTAATTAAAATTAACTTGGGTTTACATGAAATCGCTGCTGCCCATATTGTCCAACAATCGCCCCAGCTTGCTTTTCACAATGGTTAAAGGCTTGTAAAATGGATATTTTCTTGTTTCAGGCAGCCTGAAACGCTGTTTATAGTCGTCCCACACAGCCTTATACGGCGTTGGCTCGTCCACCACGGGCGAAATGGTTTGTTGCCAAATCAGAGATTTGGACAAAGCCAGTTTTGCTGTACTACTTGTACTATCTGCGGCTCGCCGCCTTGTCTAAGGCTGTGTGGAACGACTATATTATTTCTTTTTTATACAACAGAGCCAACACCATGACCGATTACTCCAAAACCGTTAATCTTTACGAATCGCCCTTTCCCATGCGTGGCAATCTTGCCAAACGCGAGCCTGCTTGGGTGAAGCAATGGCAGGACGAAAAACGCTATCAAAAATTGCGCCAAATTGCCCAAGGTCGCGCCAAATTTATTTTGCATGATGGCCCACCCTATGCCAACGGCGACATTCACATTGGGCATGCGGTAAACAAAATTTTGAAAGACATTATTATCCGCAGCAAAACGCTGGCAGGTTTTGACGCGCCTTATGTGCCGGGGTGGGATTGCCACGGGCTGCCGATTGAAGTGATGGTGGAAAAACTGCACGGCAAAGATATGCCCGCCAGCCGTTTCCGCGAGCTATGCCGCGAATATGCGTCTGAACAAATCGCGCGCCAGAAAAAAGACTTTATCCGCCTAGGCGTGTTGGGCGACTGGGAAAACCCCTATCGCACCATGGACTACAAAACCGAAGCTGACACCGTGCGCATGATTGGCGAGATTTATTCCGCTGGCTATTTGTTCCGTGGCGAAAAACCCGTGCAATTTTGCTTGGATTGCGGCTCATCGCTGGCGGAAGCCGAAGTGGAATACAAAGACAAAATTTCGCCCGCCATTGACGTGGCATATCCTTTCCAAGACACCGCCGCGCTTGCCCAAGCATTTGGGCAGCCTGAAATCGCAGGCGAAGCCTTTGCCGTGATTTGGACAACGACACCGTGGACGCTGCCCGCCAGCCAAGCCATTTCCGCAGGCGCAGACATCGTGTATCAACTGATTGACACGCCCAAAGGCAAACTGGTGCTGGCAAAAGATTTGGCAGAGCAAGCATTGGAACGCTATGCGTTTTCAGGCTGCCCTGTGCTCGCCGAAACCACAGGCAGCAAGCTGCATCATCTGCTGTGCAAACACCCTTTCCTAGACCGCGACATTCCCATTTTAAACGGCGAGCACGTTACCACCGATGCGGGTACAGGCTTGGTGCACACCGCGCCCGCGCACGGTATGGAAGACTATTTAATCTGCAAACAATACGGCATTGAGCTGATTAACTGGGTGAACAACCAAGGGCGATACATCAGCAGCGTGGAACGCTTGGCGGGCAAAACCGTGTGGGAAGCCAATCCGCTGGTGCTGGAATGGCTGCAAGAAAACGAGCGATTGCTTGCCAACAGCAAGCTGGAACACAGCTACGCCCATTGCTGGCGACACAAAACGCCGCTGATTTACCGTGCCACGCCGCAATGGTTTATCTGCATGGACAAAGCGGGCAAAAAAGGCAACACGTTGCGCAACGATGCGCTGCAAGCCGTGGACGACACCGAATTTTTCCCCGCATGGGGACGCGCCCGCCTGCAAGCCATGATTGAACAACGCCCCGATTGGGTGGTATCGCGCCAACGTTATTGGGGCACGCCGATGGTGTTTTTTGCCCACAAAGAAACGGGCGAATTGCACCCCAATTCCGCCGAATTGCTAGAAAAAGTGGCGCAAAAAATTGAAGAAAAAGGCATCAACGCATGGTTTGAATTGGACAAAGCCGATATTTTGTCGCCCGAAGATTGCGCCCACTACGACAAACTGCCCGACACCATGGACGTGTGGTTTGATTCAGGCAGCACGCATTATTCCGTGATGAAGCAGCGCGAAGAATTGGCTTGGCCTGCCGATTTGTATCTAGAAGGCAGCGACCAACATCGTGGCTGGTTTCAATCGTCCATGCTCACAGGCTGCGCCGCATTTGGGCGCGCGCCGTATAAACAGCTTTTAACACACGGCTTCGTGGTGGACCAAAACGGGCGCAAAATGTCCAAATCCATTGGCAACGTGGTTGCGCCGCAAGAAGTTTATAACGAATTTGGCGCGGATATTCTGCGTTTATGGGCAGCGGCAACCGATTATTCGGGCGATTTGGCAATTTCCAAAGAAATCTTAAAGCGCGTTACCGAAAGCTATCGCCGCATTCGCAACACGCTGGCGTTCTTGTTTGCCAATTTAAGCGATTTCAACCCGATTGAAGACGCTGTGTCACAAGCCGATATGGTGGAAATTGACCGCTACGCGCTGGTGTTGGCGCGGCAGTTGCAAGAGAAATTGGCGGGCGAGCATTATCCTCGCTACGCCTTCCACTTTGCCGTGCAAGAGCTGGTGCAATTCTGTTCGGAAGACTTGGGCGCGTTCTATTTGGATATTCTGAAAGACCGCCTATACACTACCAAAACCAACAGCCACGCCCGCCGCTCGGCGCAAACTGCGCTGTATCACATCACGCGCAGCTTGGTGTTGCTGATGTCGCCCATTTTGTGTTTCACCGCCGAAGAAGCGTGGGACATCATCGGCGGCGGCGAGGAAGACAGCGTGCTGTATCACACTTGGCATGATTTTCCACCGATGAACCCCGCCAGCGAAGCCGCGCTGATGGAAAAATGGCGACACATCCGCGAAGCCCGCGCCGTGGTGAATGCGGCGATTGAGCCATTACGCGCCGATAAAGCGGTGGGCTCATCGCTGCAAGCGGAAGTGGTGTTGACCGCGCCCGAGCCTGTTTTAGGCAGCCTGAAAACGCTGGGCGAAGAGTTGCGCTTTGCCATGCTGGTTTCCAAAATCAGCCTGCAACAAGGCGATGCACTCGCCGCCCAAGTAGCCGCATCCACCGCGCCCAAATGCGAACGCTGCTGGCATTATGTGGCCAGCGTAGGCACGGTGGCAGGGCATGAAACCGTGTGCGCCCGCTGCGCCGAGAATGTGGACGGCAAAGGGGAAAGCCGCGCGCACGTTTGATGGGGTAGTGTAAAAGGCAGCCTGAAAATGAGTGCATTAACGCGGGCGCGAATGGTAGGCAGCCTGAAAATGCTTAATCGCGCTCCCTACGGCTTGCTTGCAAGCCGTGCGCTGGCGAAATAAAAGGCAGCCTGAAAGGCTGAATCTTGTTTTCAGGCTGCCTTTGTGCGGCAATTAAGGCAGCCTGAAATACAAATAAATATCAAAATTAAATTAAGTTTGAAAAATTCATTGTTTAATGCTATTATCTAAACCGCTGAATCCCCAGCGTCTATCTATGAAAGGAAATACCATGAGCATCAACATCGGCATGACCGACACTCAACGCCAAACCATCGCACAAGGCCTGTCCAAAGTGCTGGCGGACACCTACACGCTTTATCTGAAAACCCACAACTACCACTGGAACGTGCGCGGTCCGATGTTCCACAGCCTGCACACCATGTTTGAAACCCAATACAACGAACTCGCGCTGGCGGTGGACGAAGTTGCCGAACGCATCCGCGCTTTGGGTGAGCTTGCCCCTGGCTCGTACAGCGAATTTACCAAACTCGCCTCCATCCCCGAAGGCAACAGCCGCAACGACGCACAAACCATGATTCGCGAATTGGTGGAAGGGCAGGAAGCCGTGGTACGCACCTGCCGCGCCCTGTTCCCCGCCGTGGACGAAGCCAACGACGAACCCACCGCCGACCTGCTCACCACCCGTATGCAAACCCACGAGAAAAACGCATGGATGCTGCGCTCGCTGTTGGAAAACTGATTGAGCGGCGTAAAAGTTCCGTCACTCATTTTCAGGCTGCCTAAGCATAAAGGCAGCCTGAAACGAAGTTCAGCGCAACCAAAATGCCAAAACCGTCTGAAAAGCCATTCAGGCGGTTTTTTGTTATGCGTCAAGCGCGGTGCCCTTTGGCGGTTTTATTTCCCCATTCGTTGCGTTATAATTTCGTTGCGTTATAATTTCTTTACATTTCATAACACAAGGGAGAATCCAAATGAAAACAGTCAAACTTTCCGCCGTAGCATTCAGCTTGATGATTGCGCTAACAGGCTGCGCCACGCAACACGCCGCGCCATCCGGCGATGAGCAAGCCAATGCCCAGTTGCAGCAACAAGCCGTAATGGGCATCAACTGGATGCAGCAATCGGGCGAATATCAGGCCTTGGCGTATCAGGCATTTAACACCGCCAAAGTTGCCTTTGACCACGCCAGCGCGCCCAAGGGCAAGAAAAAAGCCGTGGTGGTGGATTTGGATGAAACCATGGTGGACAACAGCGCCTACGCTGGCTGGCAAGTGCAGCACAACAAAGCCTTTGACGGCAAAGACTGGACGCGCTGGGTAAACGCCCGCCAAACCGCAGCCATCCCTGGTGCGGTGGAATTTAATAATTATGTGAACGCGCACGGCGGCACGATGTTTTATGTGTCCAACCGCAAAGACGATGGCGAAAAAGTCTCCACCGTGGAAGACTTGAAAAAATTGGGCTTTAACGGCGTAAACGACCAAACTTTGCTGCTGAAAAAAGATAAATCCAGCAAATCCGCCCGCTTTGCCGAGATTGAAAAACAAGGCTATGAAATCGTGCTGTATATTGGTGATAATTTGAACGATTTTGGCGATGCCACTTACCACAAACCCAATGCGGAACGGCGCGAGTTTGTGAAAGCCAACAGCCAAGAATTTGGTAAAAAATTCATTGTGTTGCCCAATCCAAACTATGGCGATTGGGAAGGCGGATTGGCGAAAGACTACTTTAAAGGCACGCCACAAGACCGCGTGAATATCCGCCTGAATGCGATTAAAGCGTGGGATGGTAAATAAGCTGGAACGGCGTTCAATCAAAAAGATAAGGCAGCCTGAAAACGAGCGAAGCGAGTTTTCAGGCTGCTTTTTTATGGATTGGGCAAAACGGATGCGCGCCGTTTCAGGCTGCTTCGTCTGAAAAGGCAGTCTGAAAGCCGTGTATGATTTTTCAGGCTGCCTTTGACACAAATTTGAACGAGTTAATGCGCATAAGGCTTAATTGGCACGACTGCATCAAACATTTCCCTCCGCTTTCAACCACTCCACCAACGCCTCCGCCGCCTGTGTTTTATGCTTGTTCGGCGGGTAGTACAGAGCCATTGGCGGATAAACCGCCCGCTGGTCGGCACTACTGTCCGGAATAAAAATTCCCCACCCAAACAAAAAGGTTGCAGCCCAACGTTTTCACGGGTAAAACCCAAAGCGCCAACTCAAAAACAAAGCGTATTACGGCGCAATCCAGCAATCGTTTAACGAACAGGGCGAATTGATGGGCGAACACGTGGTCGGCTCTATTGGGAAATTTATGCAGGCATTTGCCGCGTGGATTGCGAAAGTGGGTTGATGGCGCGGAATGCGTTAGATGCAGCAACAATAAGGCAGCCTGAAAAGCCGTTTTGCGCTTTTCAGGCTGCCTTTTCTACGCGACTACTCTATCCGCCGCTCCCTTGCTTTCGGTTTGACTGCCAACGCTGGCTCGGATTCAAGCTCGGACGCAGCCGATGATGGCATGGACGGCGCGGCAGACAACACGCCCGCTCGCTGCACCAAATCCATAATCGCCGTGTTGCGCAGCATCACGCGATAACGCGCATCGGCGTAATTTTTTATGCTGAACCAATCGGTTACGCGGCTGGTTTGAATATAGTCCACCAGCGCATCGCGCACGGCGGGGTCTAGCTGGCTGGCGGTTGTGATTTCGTATGGTGTCGTCATCGTGTTTCTCCTTGTGGGTTGAATGGTTTTCAGGCTGCCTTTTCCCAAGACCCAAAGGCAGCCTGAAAACAGAAAATCCCCTTTTCAGGCTGTCTTAGAACCTGTATTCACTATTCTCATAGGCATCTTTTATGCCCTAAAAACGCGGCTGCTGCGTTAAAAATGCTCGCAAGGTGTCCAACCTTGCTGCGCTTTTTGCCTTGTATCCGCGCTTTTATGTCATAAAATCTGCCTATGGAAATAGTGAATACAGGTTCTTAATCCCCCAAAAAATCAAATATCCAACGGCTGCCACCCCGCCGCATCTTTCAACGGCGGCAGATACGCCAGCCCGCGCAGTTGCTGCTGCCACAAATAATCGGGCAGGCGGTAATGGTCGGCGCGGTTCGGGTCTAGCGCGGTTTCAATCTGCGCCGCGTTGCCCTGTTGCAGCAGCGTGGCAAAATTCGGGTTCATCATCACCGCCTTGCCCACGGCAACAAACTCCGCCCAGCCCGTTGCATACGCCGCCAGCACCTGTTCGCCCGAAAGCAGGCAGCCCACGC
The DNA here is from genome assembly GCF_030527935.1 of Kingella sp. (in: b-proteobacteria). Classification (GTDB taxonomy): domain Bacteria; phylum Pseudomonadota; class Gammaproteobacteria; order Burkholderiales; family Neisseriaceae; genus Kingella_B. The sequence goes on along the minus strand of NZ_JAUMZV010000018.1, from coordinate 3,543 downwards.
CAATCAGCGGCAGCTTGCCGCCGATGCGCTGGTGTATCAGTTCCATGCGCGTTTTGCTGGTGTCCGCGCCGCGCCGTGCGTGTTTGTAAAAATCCCACAGCGAAACATGAAGATACTGCAACGGCTGCTGCACCAGCGCGTCTATCAGCGCAAACGTGTCCGCCATGGTCAAGCCGTTGTCGCCTGCTTCTTCGGGCGAAAAACGGTAGCCGACAATAAAATCATCGCGCTGCGCCGCCTGCTTTTCCGCCTGCACGGCAGCAATCACCGCCAGCGGGAACGCAGTCAGCTCGCCCCATTGGTCGGTGCGGCGATTGCTTTGGCGCGACACAAATTGTTGAATCAAATAGCCATTTGCGCCGTGAATTTCTACGCCGTCAAAACCCGCCGCAATGGCGAGTTTCGCCGCATAGGCATAACGCGCCATCAGCGCGTCCATTTCCTGCGCCGTCAGTTCGCGGACATCGTCTTGCGCGGACGGGGCGATTTTGTCCGCCGTCATCGCTTTCAAGCCGCCGTGATGAATCTGCAAAACGGCTTTCGCGCCCTGCGCTTGGATAATCTGCGCCGTTTCGCGCAGGCTGGGCAAATGCGCTTCATCAAAGGCGTAGGGCTGCCCATGAAAGGTTTTGCCTTCGGGCGACACCAGCGTGGCGGCGGTGATAAAGAGCCCGAAATCCGCCGCCCGACCGCGCAAAAAGGCGCGTTCTTCATCGCTGATGGAGCCGTCTGCGTGCGAGCCGTAATGCGTCATCGGCGCAACGACCAGACGGTTTTTAATCACGATGCCGTTGTTGAGCGTGTAGGGTTGGAACAGCGGGGAAAAATTGAGCGACATGGCGGTCTCCTTGTTGAAACAAAAGGAGAATTTTAGACGGCTTTGGCGATGAAATAAATGCGGCAGCCTGAAAAACGGATTTCAGGCTGCCTTTTATCATTCCGCTTTCACCCCATCATATTCCCCGCTGCGCTCAAACCACTTCACCACAAACGGACACACCGCTCGAATCCGCCACCCCCGCTCCGCCGCGTGCGCCGCCAGCGCGTCCAGCAACGCCTTGCCCACGCCGCCCCCGCGCAGCGACTTGTCCACAAAGGTATGGTCAGCCGCAATCGTTTGCGCGTCCACCGCCGTCCAATGAATCCACGCCAGCGCGCGCCCGTTTTCGCGGTACACAATTTGGTTTGGCTCAATTTCAAAATCCATATTCGTCTCCTTGCTTGTTCAATTCGCTTTTCAGGCTGCCCATTATGCCAGCGCACGGCTTGCATGCAAGCCGTAGGGAGCGCGATTAACCATTTTCAGGCTGCCTACCAATCCTGATTCACCAACGGATACGGATTAACCCCCCCCGCAGGCAAATACACGCCATAATGCAAATGTGGCGGTGTGGTTTTCGCGTTCCCCGTTTTGCCCACATAGCCAATCGTTTGCCCCGCCCGCACGCGCTGATACAGGCGCAAACGCGCATGGCGGCTCAAATGCGCGTAATAATGCCACGCGCCCGCGCCTTGTATGCCCACAATCTTGCCACCCAACCGATTGCTGCCGATTTTTGTAACGATGCTATCGGTGGTGCTGCGAATTGGTGTGCCAATGGGTGTAAAAATATCGCTGCCTTCGTGGCGACGACCATCGCTGCGTGCTGCACCCCAAGTGTCGGCAAATCGCTGCCTGCGCACGGGATTCAGCAGGCTGTGCGCGGCGGGTGGTTGCTGTGCGCGTAATTGGGCAATTTCGCCCACAGGTTTTGCGGTGTGGAGCAAGCGGCAAGTAGGAGAAGCAGGGCGATGGAGAGAATAGGGAGGGGAAAGGTGTCATAGGATTTTCGGGGGAGCAAAAGGGATGAACTTATTTGGATTGCGTTGAACTTCGTTTCAGGCTGCCTAATTGTGGAGCGGGGTAGTAATGAAGCAGAACACGCTTAATGGTGGTGCTCAATAGCAGTTGTTTCAGCCTTATGCCGCATTGGTTCGCCTATCATTGGCGAAATGGTTTGTTGCCAAATCACAGGTTTGGCAAAGCCAGTTTTGTAGTGCTAATTGCGCTATCTGCGGTTCAACGCCTTGTCTAAGGCTTGTGTGAAATGACTATAAGAATCTGTATTCACTATTTTCATGGGCATCTTTTATGTCATAAAATCTACCTATGCAAATAATGAATACAGGTTTTAAATTAGGCAGCCTGAAAACCATTTTCAGACTGCCTATTGCTTATTTGCGCTTGCCACGCAGCACACGCAGCATATCGCGAATTTGATGCGCCAGCGGACGCAGTACCTTGGAATTACGCCGCATTTTTCGCATTTTCTCGCGCCACTCAGCAGTAAAATTGCGCATAGGCAGGCATTTGCGATAGAAATAATCCACACGGGCAAACAGTTCCGCATCGCGGTTTGCATGGTGTGTAACGACCATGTTCTCCAACCGATATTTCAAATCATGGATTTCGCGCAGCAATTCATTTTTATTGTTTTCCGCATCGTGCAAAATCAAATGCAGCAAACCATAATTCGCAGGGTCTTCTGCCAAAGCGCGGCGTACCAGCGCGTTGCGGTAAGCAGCTTGATAGGCTTGATGCTTATCCGCGCCCGCAATAACCGAATTGCCATAGGCATCGTTGCTGGAAATACGATGATGGTAATACGCCAGCTCTTTGTTCAGCGTTTTAATTTCGCCCAAACGGAACAAGCGCAAGTTGTAATCCCAGTCGCCCAACACAGGCAGCGCAGCGTTGTAGCTACCAATGGTTTTGGCTGCGCTCATACGAATCAGCAAGCAAATAGGCGGAGTGATATTGCCTTTAATCAAACGAACTGCATCAACATGGTCGCGCCAAAAGACCCACTCCAACACATCAAGCTGGCGCACCGTATCTTGTTTAATCTCTTCATGCACCACCACGCAGTTAGTTAAAACCGCCACCGCATCGCGGTTTTGCTGCAAAAAGGCAACCGTTTCTTGCAAAAAGTCAGGGTGCCAACTGTCGTCATCATCATGGATAACCAAAAACTCTTCGTTTGCTTGTTCAAACGCGCAATTAGAAGCTGCTTCCATGCCCAGAGATTGCGAATTATGGATAACGGTTAATCGTTCGCCAAACAAATCACGGTAGGTATTCAGTAGTTTTTCTACGGTATCCACATCACCGCCATCATTAACCACATATAAATGCCAATTTTGATAACGCTGCTCCAACACGCTGTTTAATGCGCGCGCCAACAGCACAGCTCGGTTTTTGGTGCGCGTGATAATGGCAACTGAACCATCGGTTTTAATATTGGGTAAAGAAGCAAAGGCTTGCGGCTGGGGAAAAAGAGTTGTATTCATGGTGTTTCCTGTGTTTAAAACTGGTTGCGGATAAATTCAGGATACGCAGCAAATTCTTGTTTTGCCAAGTGATACAAATGAGGGTTAACGGTTTGCAACCCGCTGTTATACCAATATTTCATTACCCCGCAAGGCCAGCCACCGCCGTATAAAAATGAGGTAGTGTCCTAAAAAGTATGCTACCCGAAAAAATCAAGCGGCATCAAAGCAAAG
>NZ_JAUMZV010000017.1 GCF_030527935.1 Kingella sp. (in: b-proteobacteria) | reverse complement strand
ATTTTAAAACAATTGGTAAGAAGTAATTTATCCTAGTTATCTAGGACAGCCCCTTATTTTTTGGCGGCTTCAATTTGAATATCAATGCGCACGTTTTTCGCCATGCCTTCTTTCACCAAATAATTCATACCCCATTTGGTGCGGTCAATGGTGGTGGAAAAATCGCCGCCGCACACTTCGGTTTTCAGCATCGGGTTTTGGTAGCAGTTGAACTTGCTGGCGGTCAATTTAACAGGTTGGGTTTTGCCCAGCAGCGTTAATTTGCCGTCCACCGAAACCAATTTTTTGCCGTTGAAATTGAACTTGGTGGACACAAAGCGCATTTCGGGGAATTTCTCGGCGTTGAATAAATCGGCAGATTGCAAGTGGTGGGTAAAATCTTGCGAACCTGTTTGCAAGTTTGCCAACGGCAAGGCGATGTCAATGCTGCCTGTGCGTTTTGCCAAGTCAAATTGCATATTGCCTTTTAAGCCATAGATGCCACCCACGTTGCTGGATGTGCCAAAGTGGTCAATGGTAAAACGCGCGTTGGTGTGGAAGGTATCCACTTCATAATTTGCCGCGTTTGCTGCACCCGCTGCCAAAAGAGCAGCGATAAAAAGTGCTTGTTTCATGATGTTTTCCTAAACGGTTGTGAGTAAACCAAAACGGCATCTTAACACAAAATAACGATTTGGCTGTTTCCCAACGCGAAAATCCGTTTTACGCGAGATTAAACAATCACGCTCCAAACAATCGCCCGCCGCGCGGATATTCGCGCCAATCCGCCGATTGCGCTTGCAACGCCGTTTGCAACGATTGCGCCGCTATTTCGGGTTTCAGGCTGCCGCAAAGAAAAATATCCACCGCCGCAAAATGATGCTCCGCCCAAGTGTGAATCGTGATGTGTGATTCCGCCAGCAGCAACACGCCTGTTACGCCGCCGCCCGCGCCAAAGGTGTGAAAATGCGCCGATAAGATGGTTGCGCCCGCCTGCGTTGCCGCCTGTCGCATCGCGCGTTCCAACTCCGCCGCATCGCGCAGAAAAGCCGCAGGGCAGCCATACAAATCCAGCAAACCATGCGCGCTGGGGCGATAGTCGCTCATTTATGCCCACCCGAATAGCCGCCGCTGTACCCCGAGCCGCTGGGGATATAAGCGCGGCTGCCAGTGCGCGTACTGCTCCCTGAGCCATCGCTGTTCACAATCGCATAATTGCTAAACGTGCCAAAGCCAACCGCCAACAGCGCAACCAATAAATAAGTATTCCGATTCATGGCGACTCCTTCGCTGCCAAATCCTGCTGACGCGCCGCCTGCCGCAATTCCAACTGCCGCGCGTGAAATTCGCCCATGCTTTCCAAGCCACGCAAATGCCGCGATAATTCCGTGAGCGCGCGCTCGTAAACATAACGTTTAAATTCAATCACTTCATCAATCACCGCCCAATATTCGTGCCAACACCAGCCATCAAATTCAGGCTGCTGCGTGGCACGCAAATGCAAATCGCTATCCTGCCCCACAAAGCGCAGCAAAAACCAAATCTGCTTCTGCCCGCGATACGAGCCACGCCACTCGCGCCGCACCCAATTATTCGGCACATCATAGCGCAGCCAATCGCGCGTGCGCCCTAAAAGTTTAACGTGCTGTGGCAGCAAGCCCACTTCTTCAAACAACTCCCGATACATCGCCGTTTCAGGGCTTTCCCCAGGTTTAATCCCCCCCTGCGGAAACTGCCAAGCGTGTTCGCGCACACGCTTTCCCCAAAACACACGATTATCCTGATTGAGCAAAATAATACCGACATTTGGTCGGTATCCTTCCCTATCCAGCATCGCGCCACTCCAAAAAATCAATGCCCGAATTTTCCCACAAAACCCAAAAAGCTGCCAACACGCTATAATCCGCGCCATTTGTTTAAGCAGCGGCAGACAGCGTTTCAGGCTGCCTTCAATGTTTGCACGATGTCAAAGGCAGCCTGAAAACCATAGCGCAGACCCTGTTTACAAAATAGCTTGGCTTATATTCAAAGGCAGCCTGAAAACGAAAATACAAATCCTGTTTACAAAACCGCTTGGCTTGCAACCAAAGGCAGCCTGAAAAACCATAACGCAGACTATGTTTACAAAACAATTTGGCTTGCATTCAAAGGCAGCCTGAAAACGATAGCGCAAACCCTGTTTACAAAACAGCTTGGTTTACTCCAAAGGCAGCCTGAAACGAAGTTCAGCGTAGCTAAAACCCATCCCGCGCCGCCACAAAGGACACCCCAAAATGACCGAACTCACCCAGCTCATCCAAACCGCCAGCTACGGCGAAGTGCAAAAAACCCTACAATTTCTGCTAGAAGAATGCAGCCTAGACCAAGCACCCAGCCGCGAAGAAATCGCCCAATGGCGCGACATACTCGCCACGCGCGGCAGCAAATTCCAAGCCCTAGCCCAACAATGCCAACAATCGCTGAACGACCCCGCATGACACTCCCCAAAAACAAATGGCTCGCCGCCGCCCTATTGTGGCTCATCGCAGGTATATACAGCCTTATCTTCCGCGAAAGCAACAGCCGCATCGCCCCGCCATTCCCCCATTTTGACAAAATCGCCCACGCCGCCCTGTTTTTCGCCCAAACATGGCTGCTCGCCAAAGCATGGCTTGCCGAACGCAAACGCCCGCCCATCGCCGCCCTGTTTACCTTCGCCCTATGCTACGCCATCGCCAGCGAAATTGCCCAACACCTGTTTACCCAAACCCGACAAGGCGACCCGCTAGATGCCCTTGCCGACATGATAGGCAGCAGCATCGCTCTTTATCTCGCTTACCACGCCCATCAACACCGCCAAAGGCAGCCTGAAAATAATTCCGTTTAATTTCATTACGATTGTTATCGTGTGTATAGAAAGCGTTTGACAAGGCAACCAAACATCCGCATAATGCGTGGCTTCATTCCCCGATAGCTCAGTCGGTAGAGCGACGGACTGTTAATCCGCAGGTCCCTGGTTCGAGCCCAGGTCGGGGAGCTAAAAAAGCCAAGTTTTTCGGAACTTGGCTTTTTGCTGTTTAGCAAAATCATCACAAAACAAGACCGCAAAACAAAACACCGTTTCATCACGAAACGGTGTTTTTTTATAGAACCCCGCGAATGCCGTTTAGGCTGAGTTCGCTTGAACCTTGTACACAAGGTGGTTATCTCGGGTAACTTCGGGTGCAATCTAACAAGAGACCGCTCGCGCCTGTTACAACTCCCGATAACCGAGCAAACTTTATTGGTTCAAGGAAATGTGTGCCATTACGCGCACCGCAGGGAATTTAACGGGTTCAATCTTTGCTGAGCGTTTCATCGCAAAGCAGGATGAGTGATTGGATTTTACGTTCATACTCTTGGCTTGGCAAGGCTTCTTGTTCATATTTGTTGGCGATTTTGAGTAAATCGTGGGAAAGGTTGAGTGCCGCCATAATTACTACTTTTTCGGTTTCCATGTTTTGGCTTGCGCCTTGGATGGCGGTGATTTTTTGGTTCAGCATTTCCACTGCTTTATACAAGGTCTCGCGCTCGCTGTTGGGTGTGCCAATGGTAAATTGGCGGTTGAGAATTTCAACGCTGATTTGTTCAATGCTCATTGGATGGTTTCCTTGTTGTGGGTTTCGGGCGCGGGCAAGCGGTCTAGCAAGGTGCGGATTTTGTCGGCGTTTTCTTGCAGCATGGTGCGATAGGCGTGGTTTTGCGTCATCAGTTGTTCTACTTGCCGTTGCAATAGGGCGTTTTCGGTTTCCAGATGTTCTTTTTGTTGCTTGAACATTTGGTTAAGCTCGTTCAGGCTTTTTTCGTGTTGCTCGGTTTGCAGGGCAAATTCTATGCGGAAGCGTTCGGCTTCTTGCGCCAGTTGTGTGGCAATGGCTTCTTTTTCGGCGGTTACGTTGCTGAGCAGGGATTTTTCTTGCGTTTCCCATTCGGACTTGGCATCGGTGAGCGATGCGCGTAGCTGCGCGGTTTCGTTGTCGTATTGGGCGATGCGGTATTCGGCTTCGCTAAGCTGCGCTTGCAACACGGCAAGTTGTTCGGTTAATTCGTTGTTGCTTTTTTGCAGGGTGCCTTGTGCTTCGCTGGCTTGTTGTTTTTGCGATGTGAGTTCTTGGCGCAGGACGAGTGCGTTGTCTTCGGCGGCTTGCAGCTGCTCTTGCAGTTCTTTGAACTTGTCGCCGTGTTGTTCTTGCTCGGTAAAGCGTTCTTGCCAGCTTTTTTCTTTGTTTTGAATGGTGTTTTGCAGGAAGGAGATTTGGTCGCGCAGGTTGATGCGCTCGGTTTCCAAGAGTTTGATTTGTTGTTCTTGGAATTGCAGTTTGTGGTTGAGTTCTTCGTCGTTGGCGGTGTTGGCTTTGTTGACGGCGGCGGCGAGTTGCTCTTCCCAATGCAGCATTTGGGTGTCGTATTCTTTGCGTTCTACCACGAGCTTGGCTTTGAGCTTTTGGTTGTCGTCGTAAAGATGGTGGAGCTTGTCGGCTAGGGTTTTGATTTTGGATTCTAGGATGTCTAGGTCTTTTAGTGTGTTCATGGGGTTTCCAAAGGGTTGGGCGGGGCGGAATGGGTTTTAGAACCTGTATTCACTATTCTCATAGGCATCTTTTATGCCCTAAAAACGCGGCTACCGCGTTAAAAATGCTCGCAAGGTGTCCAACCTTGCTGTGCTTTTTGCCTTGTATCCACGCTTTTATGTCATCAAATCTACCTATGAAAATAGTGAATACAGGTTCTTAGCTACGCTGAACTTCGTTTCAGGCTGCCTTTTATGGCTTGGCAGATAGGCAGCCTGAAAAAGGGATGGTGAATGCAGTTAGACGATAAGCCAGCGCGGTAGGCCTTCAAATTTAACTCAATGGTGCGGGTTATTCGCTTTTGGGTTCGCGTTGCATCAGCCGTTCTACCACGTCATTAGCGGCTAATTCGTTGCGCACGAGTTGATAGAGCATATCGGTGATGGGCATATCTATTTGGTATTTGGCGGCGGCGTTGTGCACTTCTTCTATGGTGGGCACGCCTTCGGCGACGTGTCCGATTTCTTTGAGCACTTGGTGCAGGGTTTTGCCTTCTGCTAAGCCTAGCCCGACTTTGCGGTTGCGGGATAGTGCGCCTGTGCAAGTGAGAATTAGGTCGCCCATGCCTGCCAAGCCCATCATGGTTTTGGTGTGTGCGCCCATGGCAACGGCAAGGCGGGTGATTTCGGCTAAACCGCGTGTTACCAAGGCGGCGCGGGCGTTTAAGCCGTAGTTCAAGCCGTCGGATAGCCCTGTGGCAATCGCCATGATGTTTTTGACTGCGCCGCCAACGGATACGCCGATGACATCGCTGTTGGCATAAAGGCGCATGACGTTGGTGTTTAGCTCTTGTACCAATTCGTGTAGCCATGCTTCGTTTTGCGAAGCGAGACACACGGCGCAGGGAAGCTGTTGGGCGAGTTCTTGCGCGAAGCTGGGTCCTGATAACACGCCGATGCGTGGGTTTTCAGGCAGCACTTCTTGCACGACTTGGAATGTGAGCAAGCCTGTGTCTAGCTCAAAGCCTTTGCAGGCGGTGAGAATGGGCAGATGCCCGCCTCCGTGTTGTTTGAGCTGTTCCACGCTGGAACGCAGCCCCACCACGGGTGTTACCACCAGCACCAATTCGCTCTCGCGCAGGGCTTCGGGCATATCGGCATATACGTTTAGGTTGTCAGGCAGCCTGAAATGGGGCAGGTAGCGTTCGTTTTCGCGGCTTTGCTGCATGGCTTGGGCGTGCTCGGCGTTGTGCGTCCACATGGCGATTTGGTGGTTGTGTTTGGCAAAATGGATGCCAAGGGCTGTGCCCCATGCGCCTGCGCCTAAAATGGTGATGTTCATGTGCTTATCCTTTGCTGGAACGGGCTGACAACTTTGCGCGGGATTCTATCATAAGATGTTTGTTTTTGTTTAGGTTGGTTAAGATGGTTTTCAGGCTGCCTTTATATGGATAGGGCAGCCTGAAATATGGTCTGGTGTTGCGTTAAGCAAAATGGTTAGAAGCTGATTTCATCATTTTCAGGCTACCTTACTGTGTGCAACAAAGGCAGCCTGAAACGCGGTTGAACTAGAACAAACCGCTAATCCGCCCGTTTTCATCCACATCAATGCGCTCGGCGGCGGGCGATTTGGGCAGCCCCGGCATTTTCATCATCGCGCCGCACAATGCCACGATAAACCCTGCGCCTGCGGAGACGGTAATCCCGCGCACGTTGATGGTAAAGCCTTCGGGCTTGCCCAGCAGTTTGGCGTTGTCGCTGAGCGAGTATTGCGTTTTTGCCATGCAGATGGGCAGTTTATCCAGTCCCAAGCGTTCCAAGTTGGCGATTTCGGCGGTGGCTTCTGCGCTGAATGTTACGCCTGCTGCGCCGTAGATTTTGCTGGCGATGGCGTTGATTTTGTTGGCAATGCTGTCGTTGGCATCGTAGGCAAAGGCAAAATCGCCTGTGTTGGCTGCAATGGCGGCGACTACTTTGCGCGCCAAATCTTCGCCGCCCGCGCCGCCTTTTGCCCACACTTCGGCAAGCGACACGGCTGCGCCTGCTTGTTGGCACGCGGCTTCAATTGCGGCGAGTTCGGCATCGCTGTCGGAAGTGAAGCGGTTAATCGCCACCACCACAGGCAGTCTGAAAACCTGTTTCATGTTGTTGATGTGCTTGATAAGGTTGGGCAAACCGCGTTGCACGGCGGCGACGTTTTCGACGTTTAAATCGGCTTTATCCACGCCGCCGTTGTATTTTAGGGCGCGCACGGTGGCGACGATGACGGCGCAATCGGGGCGCAAGCCTGCCAGCCGCGCTTTGATGTCGCAGAATTTTTCCGCGCCCAAATCTGCGCCAAAGCCCGCTTCGGTTACGGCGAACTCGCCCAAATGCTGCGCCAAGCGCGTTGCCAACACGGAATTGCAGCCGTGCGCGATGTTGGCAAATGGCCCGCCGTGCACCAGCGCGGGGCTGCCCGCCAGCGTTTGCACGAGATTGGGCTTGATGGCATCTTTGAGCAACGCCGCCATTGCGCCGTGTGCGTGCAAATCTTTGGCGTAAACGGGTTGATTATCAAAGGTGTAGGCAATCAGGATGTTGCCCAGCCGTTGTTTTAAATCGGCGATGTCGTTGGACAGGCAAAAAATCGCCATCACTTCGCTGGCTACGGTGATGTCAAAGCCATCGGGGCGCATCACGCCATCGGTGGGCTTGCCTAAGCCGTTGATGATGTTGCGCAATTGGCGGTCGTTCATGTCCACCACGCGCCGCCACAGCACGCGCTTGGGGTCTATGCCCAGCGCGTTGCCTTGGTAGATGTGGTTATCCAGCATGGCGGCAAGAAGGTTGTTGGCTGCGCCGATGGCGTGAAAATCGCCTGTGAAGTGCAGGTTGATGTCTTCCATCGGCACAACTTGCGCATAGCCGCCACCCGCCGCGCCGCCTTTGATGCCGAACACGGGGCCCAGCGATGGTTCGCGCATAGCAACGATGGCTGGCTTGCCGATGCGGTTGAGCGCGTCGGTGAGCCCGATGGTGAGCGTGGTTTTGCCTTCGCCTGCGGGCGTGGGGTTGATGGCGGTTACCAGCACCAGCTTGCCGCGCTTGTTAGGCAGCCTGAACGCATCGGCGGGGTTGATTTTGGCTTTGTATTTGCCGTATTGCTCCAAATCATCGGGCGCAATGCCAAGCTGGGCGGCGATTTGGGCGATGGGTTGCAAGGTGGCGGCTTGGGCGATTTCTACATCGGTTTGCATGGGAGAACTCCTTGTGGGCTGTGGGTGGGGTGCTGCGAATGGGTTGATTATACCGATTATGGGCAGCCTGAAAAAATGCTTGGCAACGATGCGCTTGCTTTTGCGGCAACGCGCTGCGTGCGCTTTCAGTCTTGCGCGTTTCAGGCTGCCTTGCATTTCAGTTATAATCGCCACCATTTTGCAACGAGAATAATCAACATGAAAAAACCACAACGCAACGGCTACGCTCGCGTGGACCGTGTTAAAGAACAAATCATGCGCGAGCTTGCCGAGCTGATTCGCACCGAGCTCAAAGACCCACGCGCAGGCTTGATTACGATTAACGATGTAGACGTAACCCGCGATTACAGCCACGCCACCGTGTATTACACCGTGCTAAACGGCGAGCGCGAAGCGAGCGCGCAAGCGTTGGAACACGCCAAAGGCTTTCTGCGCAGCGAGCTATCGCGCCGCATTACCGTGTTTCGCGTGCCCGAGCTGCATTTTGAATACGACCACTCGCTAGAACGCGGCATGACGCTGTCGCATTTGATAGAGCAAGCCGCTGCCGAGCCCAGCGTGCCCGATGTGGAGTAATTAGGCAGCCTGAAAAGCAATAGGCAGCCTGAAAACGATAAAGGCAGCCTGAAAACGCCATTCAGCGCATCCCAAGCTCTCCATCCCTTTCAACCCCCATTTCCCCACCCCAAACCACCATGCAAAACAATGCCACCCAAATCGCCGAACGCGGCATCGCCGCCATTCAATCCGCCGAAAACACCCAAGCCCTAGAACTCATCAAAGCCCAATACCTTGGCAAAACAGGCGAACTCAACGCCCTGCTCAAACAGCTTGGCGCGTTATCCGTGGAAGAGAAAAAAACCATCGGCGCGCACATCAACGAATGCAAAACCCGTTTTCAGGCTGCCTACGATGCCAAACGCGCCGCCTTTGCTGATGCCGAGTTGCAGCAAAAACTCGCCGCCGAAGCCTTGGACGTAACCCTGCCATCGCGCGGGCAATCCGCAGGCGGCTTGCACCCCGTAACGCTCACCTTGCAGCGTGTGGTGGAGCTGTTTCACGGCATGGGCTTTGACGTGGCAGATGGCCCCGAAATTGAAGACGATTTCCACAACTTCCAAGCCCTCAATATCCCGCAAAACCACCCCGCCCGCGCCATGCAAGACACGTTTTACACCGAAGGCGGCAACGTGCTGCGCACCCACACATCGCCCATTCAAATCCGCTATATGCTGGACAAAAAAAATCCACCCATTCGCATCATCGCCCCTGGTCGCGTGTACCGCGTGGACAGCGATGCCACCCACTCACCCATGTTCCACCAATGCGAAGGCTTGTGGGTGGAAGAAGGTGTGAGCTTTGCCGATTTAAAAGCCGTGTTCACCGATTTTATCCGCCGCTTTTTTGAGCGCGACGATTTTCAAGTGCGCTTTCGCCCCAGCTTCTTCCCGTTCACCGAGCCGTCTGCCGAAATTGACATCATGGGCGACAACGGCAAATGGCTGGAAGTGGGCGGCTGCGGCATGGTACACCCCAACGTGTTGAAAAACGTGAACATAGACCCCGAGCAATACACAGGCTTTGCCTTTGGCATCGGGCTAGACCGCTTTGCCATGCTGCGCTACGGCGTGAATGATTTGCGGCTGTTTTTTGATAACGATTTGGGGTTTTTGGGGCAGTTTGCGCGGTAAATGGCTGGGCGCAGCGCATCACACAAGGAGCTAAATAATGAGCCAGATTATGTATCAATCTCCCATCAATGATGCGCTGTATCGTGATTTTTTGGCGGTGGCAAAACAGCTTAACCGCACCGATGCCCAGCTGATGCGCGAATTGATGGCGGATTTTGTGCGCCAGCAAACCGCACCGCAAACGCAAAGCATAGCGCAAGTGTTGGGCGGGCGGCATGATGCGGCGGATGTGGATTTTGAATTTGAACGAGACAACAGCCCATTTCGTATTGCGGAGTAGGAATAATGTTGCTGTTGGATACCAATATTTTGTCGGAATTGCGTAAACTGAACTCGGATAAAATTCATCCAGCCGTGCAAAAATGGGCGGAAGCAACGCCTTTTTCGCAATCCTATATCAGCGCAATCAGTTTAACCGAAATCAAAATGGGCATTTTGTCGCTGGCACGAAAAGACCCAACGCAAGCCAATCGGTTGCAATCGTGGTTTGAAAATGTGGTTTTGCAGGATTATCAAGCGCGCATTTTGCCTGTGGATGAAGCGGTTGCATTGCATTGCGCCAGTTTGCATATTCCCGACAAAAAACCAATCAACGATGCGTTTATTGCTGCTACGGCATGGGTGCATGATTTGGTGTTGGTTGCGCGCAATGTGAAAGATTTTTAGCAAACAGGTGTGAAATTGCTCAATCCATTTGATTACTAGGCAGCCTGAAAACAGATAACCACATGGAAAACAAGATATTACCCAAAATGTATATCGCCGTGCGCGATGATGTGCCCGACCATATTGTGCCAACTTTGGTGGCGCACGCTGTGTTAGCGGCGCATTTGCAAGCGCAAACGCTGTGTGCCGATTTCGCGCTGTATCAAGACTGGTTGCAGCATTCATTTCGCAAGGTGGTTTTGCGCGTGAATGAGAAAGAGTTTAACAAAATCAAATTGTTGAATTGCCATTTGGCTTATGAAAGCACGGTATTGGCGGGCGAACAATGCTGCGCAGTGGTTTATCCGTTGGTGGATGTGCCGAATGTGTTGAAGTTTGGCAAGATGTGGCAGCCCAAAGCGGCTGTTTGATTTTCAGGCTGCCTGAAACCTTGATTAAACGGTTAAAGGCAGCCTGAAATCTATCCGCGCCGCTTCCATTTCGCCAACGCGGTCGCGCTCAACAGCATGGTGATGCACACCAACGAGATGATGATAACCAGCTTGTTTGCCAGCGCGTCGTCGCCTGCTTGCACGGCTTCATACACGGCGATGGAAAGGGTTTGCGTTTCGTTGGGGATGCTGCCCGCCACCATCAGCGTTGCGCCAAATTCGCCCAGCGCGCGGGCAAAGGCGAGCAGCACGCCTGCTAAGATGCCGCGCCATGCGAGCGGCAGGGTTACGTTGAAAAAGATTTGGCGGCGCGATGCGCCAAACACGGTCGCCATTTTTTCCAGGTTGGGGGCGATGTCTTCAAACGCGGCGCGGGCGGGCTTGGTAATCAGCGGAAAGGTTACCACCACGGCGGCGATGACCGCTCCTTGCCATGTGAAGATAAGGTTGATGCCGAAGGTGTCGCCCAGCCATTTGCCGATGCTGCCTTGTTTGCCCAGCAGCACCAGCAGGTAGTAGCCCATCACGGTGGGCGGCAGCACCATTGGCAGCACGAGTATGGTGTCCAGCAATTCGCGTCCGATAAAGCGTTTGCGGGCGAGCAGATAGCCTGCGAGCGTGCCCAGCACAAGGTTGATGGCGGTGGCGATAAGAGCGACTTTGAGCGAGAGATAGAGCGCGGGGAGAATTTCGGGCATGGTGGATGGGCATGGGCAGCCTGAAACGTTTGTTTAATCTGGCAATCGTGGAGCGGCGACGACTGGTTGCCATAGTGGTGTATTATTGGTGAGCTGCCGCTGATGGGACAAAGGTTTCAGTTTAAAAATAGAAAAAACAATATTGTAAACACAATAGGCAGCCTGAAAACGATGGCATTAACGTTTTCAGGCTGCCTTTTATGCCATCAATCAAACAGGCTGAAACCTTTGCAAGACCTAAAACACCACAAGAAATAGTCAATTCTCCGTCATTCCCGCGCAGGCGGGAATCTTGCCTAGTATTTAAAAATTTCTGTAAAAACAATTCATTGCATAAAATCAACCAAGATTCCCGCCTGCGCGGGAATGACGGTATTTCTTATTTTTCAGGCTGCCGCTGGGGGTTACAAAGGTTTCAGGCTTACTTCGCCGCGCTAAATCCATAGCGTTGCAACACGCGCTGCCCGTCGGCGGAAAGCACATAGTTCACAAAGCGTTGCGCTTCGTTGCTGGCTTTGCTGCTTTGGGTGAGCGCGATGGGGTAGGCAACGGGTTTTTCGGTGGGGATGCTGGCAACGATGTTGACGGCGTGTGGTTTGAGCGCGGCA
Source organism: Kingella sp. (in: b-proteobacteria) (assembly GCF_030527935.1). Lineage (GTDB taxonomy): Bacteria > Pseudomonadota > Gammaproteobacteria > Burkholderiales > Neisseriaceae > Kingella_B. The sequence goes on along the minus strand of NZ_JAUMZV010000017.1, from coordinate 37,245 downwards.
TCGGTGCGATAGACAAAGCCTGCTTCGGTTTCGCTGCGGATAACGTAATCAAGGGCTTGGCGCACGTTTTGCGTGTGGACGATTTTGGGTTGCAGGCTGCTCCATAGCTTTTGTTTTTCCAACGCGGCTTGGGTGTATGCACCTGCTGGCACGCTGGCGGGGTTGCCCACGGCAATGCGTTTTACGCCGCTTTGCAGCAAATCTTTGGGCGTGGCGATTTTCAGGCTGCCTTGTTTGGGCGTAATCAACACCAGCGAATTGAGCGCGAAGGTTTTGCGCGTTTGCGGGCGGATGAGATTTTGCGCGGCGGCTTTGTCCATGGTGGCAAGGTCGGCGGTGGCGAGCACGTCCACGGGTGCGCCTTGCGCGAGCTGTTGCAGCAGCGTGCCTGATGCGGCGGTGTTGAGCTTGATTTTGGCATCAGGGTGCTGTTTTTCGTATCGGCGGGCGATGTCGGTGAACGCTTCTTTTAGGCTGGCGGCGGCGGAGACGGTGATGTCTTCGGCTTGGGCGAATGCGCTGGCGGCAAGCAGCAGGGCGGCGATGAGTGATTTGGTTGACATGGTTGTGTTCTCGTTCTTTTGGTGGAAAAGGGGCGCAGCGTAGTGCAAAGGCGGGGGCTTGGGTATTGGCGTAATGGGGGATAGGGGCATCTAGTTCTTTTGGGTTAGATGGTGCGATGGGGCAGTCTGAAACACAGGCTTGCGGGTTTGGCTTGATTAAATGGTTTTTCAGGCTGCCTTGGACATAAAGTGCGTAGGGTGGGCAACTGGTTTGCCTACCGATTTGCCCACCGATTTGCTGGATGGGGTTGGTGGGCAAGCGAGTTGCCCACCCTACGGCTGTTGAAAACGTGTAGAAAGGCGTTTCAGGCTGCCCTATTGCGTTGCCTGTTTACAAAACGGCGAGCATGGTTTGGCTGGCTAAAAACACGGCGGTGATGCGCTGCCCTGCGCGGATGTCTAGGCTTTCGCTACTGTTGAGTGTGATGGCGGCGGCAAGCGGGATGCCATCGCGGGTGCGCAGGCGCACGATGTTGTTCACCGCGCCTTGTTCTATGGCTTCTACGCGGGCTTCTATGCTGTTTTCGGCGGACAGGCGCAGCGGGTGGATTTCGGCGAACAGGGTGATGGCGTTGGCTTTGAACAGCACCACGGCACTTTGCCCGATTTGCGGTTTCAGGCTGCGGTAGGCTTGCGGACTGATGTGGCTGTAAACCAGATGGCTGCCGCATTGCACGGCGATGCTGTGGCAGCCTGAAAAGTCTTCTATGCTGTGGATGGTGCCTGCGAGCTGGTTGCGTGCGCTGCTTTTCATGGGGGTTCCTTGTGTTGAATGATGGGTTCAGGCTGCTGGATGGTGCGCTGGATGGGCAGCTTGAAATCTTGTGAACCGTTTTCAGGCTGCCTAAATGGTAGGGTATGGGCAGCCTGAAAACGGATTGCGCGATGTTTACCCAAATATCGTTGCCCAACCATTTGGCGACGAGCCGTTGCCGCTCCATTCACGTTTCAGGCTGCCTGATTGTGCGCTTAATTAGGCAGCCTGAAATCTTATAAACTGTTTTTCAGGCTGCCTAATAGTAGTGCATAGGCAGCCTGAAAACTATATTGCGCGATGTTTACCCAAATATCGTTGCCCAACCATTTGGCGACGAGCCGTCGCCACTCCATTCGCGTTTCAGGCTGCCTTACCGCGCCATCAATTAGGCAGCCTGAAACCTTGTAAACCCATTTCAGGCTGCCTTATCGCGCCAACTCAAACACCGCAATCGCTTCCACATGGCTGGTCTGCGGAAACAAATTCATCATCCCCGCCGTGGTAAAGCGATAGCCCTTGCCCACCAACACCGCCGCATCCCGCGCCAGCGTGGCGGGGTTGCACGAAATATACACAATCCGCTGCGGCAAAAACGGCGCGTGCAAGGCTTGCACCACGGCATAAGCCCCCGCGCGGGGCGGGTCAAGCAGCATCTTGTCAAACCGCCCCAGCGCGGCAAGGGTGGCGGGCGTGGTGGTAAACAAATCGGCGGTGGCAAATTGCGCGTTGGGCAAACCATTGGCGCGGGCGTTGGCAACCGCGCGTTGCGTGAGTGCCGCGCTGCCTTCCAAACCCACCACCGCAGCGGCACGGGTCGCCAGCGGCAGCGTAAAATTGCCCAGCCCGCAAAACAAATCCGCCACGCGCTCATGCGGCTGCGGGTCAAGATAATGCACCGCCCGCGCCACCATAATCTCGTTTAGCGGCAGATTGATTTGCGTAAAATCGCCCAGTTGAAACGGCATGGTTAAGCCAAATTCAGGCAACCTGAACGACAGCAGCGGCGCGTTTTTCGGAGACACCGCTTGCGGCTTCGCGCTGCCAATTTGCTGCCACACTTGCCAAACGCGCTTACCGCCATCGCCGCCATCGCCACCATTCAGGCAGCCTGAAAGCACGTGCAACACCTTTTCAGGCTGCCTTTTCTGGCTGATGATATTCACCGCCGTAACACGCTCGCCCACGCTGATTTCCACGCCGCGAATGCCCACCTTCGGCTGCTGGCGGGTCATCTCTTGCAACGCATCGCGGATGATATTCAGGCAGCCTGAAACGTGCTCGGGCAGCAGCAAACATTGGCGGATGGGCACAATTTTATGGCTACGCTTGGCTTGATAGCCCAAAACAATTTTGCCGCCCGCGCTGGTGTGCACTGCCAAGCGCGTGCGGCTGCGATAGTGCCACGGCGTGCCGTATACAGGCGGCAGCAAGCTTTCAGGCTGCACCTGGCCAATGCGCTGCAACTGCTCTTCAAACACGCGCTGCTTCATGGCAACTTGCGCCGTAAATTCAACGTGTTGCATCACGCAGCCGCCGCAATCGCCATAATGCGGGCAAGCAGGCGTGCGCCGATAGGGCGACGGCTGGACAATTTGCTCAACTTGTGCTTCGGCAAAATGGGCTTTGTGTTGCGTGATGCGAATTTGCGCGATTTCCTGCGGCAGCGCGTTGTGCACAAAGATGGTTTTGCCATCTATTTTGGCAACGCCGCGCGATTCGTAATCCAAAGAAATAATATGGGCAGTGGTCATGGTTGGATAAAATGTTGTGCGGCTGCAACAATTAAAATTGTTCGCCAAGATAAACGCTTATTTTCGCATAAAACTGCGCCTAACTAGCGTATCATGGCGAACTCTTTTGTTTGTACATTTCATCCTTTTTATATGAATAAATACGCTTTACTGAGCTTGGGCGCGATTGTGCTCGCTTCCCCCGCGTTTGCGGCTCAAACCATTCCTGTGCCCGATGTTTCGCCCGCCGCCGAAGGCTATCAAGTGGTGATTAACATCCCGCAGCAACGTCTGTTTTTGTTTAAAGACGGCAGCCTGAAAAAAGTGTATCCCGTGGGCGTGGGCAAAGCGATGTCGCAAACCAATATCGGCGAACACAAAATCGGCGCAAAAGCGTTTAACCCCACTTGGCACATCCCGCTGTCCATCCAAAAAGAACGCGGCGACGGCGTGAAATCTGTGCCACCCGGCCCCAAAAACCCGCTTGGGCCTGTGTTTGTGCGCTTGGGCAACCCACGCTTGGGGCTAGGCATCCACGGCACCAGCAACCCCGCCAGCGTGCCGGGCGTGGTGAGTCACGGCTGCGTGCGCATGAAATCGCCCGACGCGCTGGAATTTGCCAAAACCATCCACACAGGCTCGCCCGCCACCGTAAGCTACGAGCGCATTGCCTTGAACCAAGACGATGCGGGCAATTTGTGGCTGGCGGTGTTCCGCGACCCATATAGAAAAGGTGCGTTGAAAACATCCGCGCTGAAACAAAGCATCGCCGCTTGGGGCGAGGCAAACAACCGCACCATCAGCACCGCCAAAGTGGATGCGGTGATTAAGGCGCAGGCAGCCAAACCCATTTGCTTGACTTGCTCGGCAAAAGGCGCGCGCATTCAGGGCAATTTGACTTCTATCGCATGGAAAAGCGGCTCGGCTGATTTGACTGCGCCTTATGGCGGTATGTCGGTGCGCCCTGATGAGCAACCCGATGAAGTGTTGCCAGAAGGCAGCGAGATTGAGATTGATGCTTCGGATAACGAGCAAATCAAGAATTTCAAAGGGGCTTCCGTGTTTGACGATACGGGCGCGGTTTCTTTGAAGGCGTTGGAGCAGTAAGACGGCAACAGTTTGAGTGAACAATAAGGCAGCCTGAAAACGGGGGAACTCGGTTTCAGGCTACTTTTGGTTGTGTGCTTTATAGTACGAGGGTGTGTGGCTTTGCCACGCACCGTTTAGCGGCATTCCAATGGTGCGTGAACAAGTTCACACACCCACGCGCTGATTGAATGAATAATTCCGTGATAGCAAAGGCAGCCTGAAACCTTTGCAAAACCTAAAACCAAACAAGAAATAGTTAATTCTCCGTCATTCCCGCGTAGGCGGGAATCTTAGTTAAATTCATGCAATGGTTTGTTTTTGCGTATATTTTTGAATATCAAGCAAGATTCCCGCCTACGCGGGAATGACGGCATTTCTTATTTTTCAGGCTGCTGTTAGGGGTTTTGCAAAGGTTTCAGCCTGAAATCCATCCATCCAGCAAAAAACCGTTTGGCGCAACACACAAGCGGTTTTGTTTTTCAGGCTGCCTTTTAGAACAGGCTCTTACACCTTCCTATCCAATTTCGCCAACTGGCTGCGTTTTTCCAAATACCACACCAAAGCCGCTGCTGCGCTGGCGAGCGAGATAATCAACGCTGTCCAAAAGCCGTAAATACCCATTTGCGCGGCGTGGGCAAGGATGTAGCCCAAAATCAGCCCCAAGCACCAAAAGGCGATGGCGTGGATAATCATCGGCACGCGGGTGATTTTGTAGCCGCGCAGGGCATAGGAAGCGATACATTGCGTGAAATCAAACACTTGGAACACGCCTGCGAAAATAATCAGGCTGCTGGCTAGGGCGAGCACGGCGGCATCTTGGGTGTAGATTTTTGCCAAAGGCAGCCTGAAAACCAGCAGGGCAACAAGGGTGCACGCGCCCAGCAGCCAGCCGCATAGGATGGCAACGCCTGCAATATAGCGGGCGCGGGCAAATTGTCGCCGCCCGATGGCGTAGCCGATGCGCACGGTTGCTGCCGAGCCGATGGCTTGCGGAATCATGTAAATCACGCTGCTTAGGCTTAACACGATTTGCTGCGCGGCAACGTGGGTTGCGCCCAAATCGGCAATCAGCCACACGATAAAGGTAAACAGGCTGGCTTCTAGAAAATAGGACAGCCCGATCGCCCAGCCTAGGCTGGCGATATTTTTTTGCGTTTGCCAGCGGGGCAGGGAGAAGCGTTGGGTGAGCCCGAAGTGGCGCAGGTGGCGGCTTTTGGCGATGTAAACGGCGAGCGCGATGGTGGCGAACCAAAACACGATGGTGGTCGCTACGCCTGCGCCCACGCCGCCGAGCGCGGGAATGGGCAGTTGGGCGAGCCATGCGACAACGGCTGGGGCAGCCTGAAAACGGTTGGCGAGTTCGGCGATGCCTGTTGCGCCGAAGATGAATAGATAATTCAAAGGGATGTTGAGCAGCAACGCTGCCCAGTTTATCCACACGATAGGCTGGGGCTGGTTTAGGCTGGATGTGTAGGCGTGCAGAGCGCGGTACATCAGCGCGGCTGGCAGCCCGAGCGCGACGATGGCGAGATATTGGGCGAATAGGGTTTTGATGTGTGCGCTCAGGTTTAAATAATTTTGCAGCGGGATGATGAGCGCGAACAGCATTGCCATGCCGATGATGCCGAGCAGCAACCCAAACCATAAGCCTTGTCGCCCTGTTTCGCCGACTTCGTGCGTGCCGCCTGCGCCGTGTTGCTGGGCGATGATGGGGTTGAGTGCCGCCATGATGCCCATAAAGGTGATGAATAGGGTGGAGAACGCGGAGTTGCCCAGCGCAACGGCGGTTAGGTCGTCTTTGCCCGCCGCGCCCGACATGGCGGTGTCTGCCACGCCGATGGCAACGGTGGCGATTTGCCCGAGCATCATGGGGATGGCTAGGGCGAGCAGTTGGCGGGTTTCGTGTTTTAATTCGGCGCGGGAATAGCGGGTGAGGTCAAAGAGCATGGTGGGGAGATTGGGGGTTTCAGGCTGCCTTTGGGGGATAGGCAGCCTGAAATGGGGGTTGGGCGATGATGGAGATGATGAGATGGCGCAAGCCATTGCCGTTTATGGCTGTGGCAATGTTTTCAGGCTGCCTTTGATGATTGAAGGCAGCCTGAAAACGACTATAACCATGCGCGGCAATCAATCGCTGTTCAATTTTTGCAAACGCATGATGATTTCAGCTGCTTCTTCGGCGTTTTTGCCTGTGGCTTTGATTTTTTTCTCGCTATCGGCAAGCACTTTGCCTTGGCGGTTGATGATTTTGAATTTGACTTTTTTGTCGCTTTGCGTGCCCGAGCCGTCAAACGCGAGCTTGCCGTTGTCGTGATACATTTGGATGCGCAGGGCTTCGTTGGTGCCTTCGGTTTTGAGCGCGAGTTTGCCGTTTTCGTAGCGTCCTGATGCGATGCTTTTGTGGTTGCGGATGTCTTGAAACTCTTTTGCTTCGCCTTCGGGCGTGTACCAAATCATGCGCCCGTCTTCGGCGGAAAGCGCGTCAAAGTTTTTCAGGTCTTTATCATCGGCGATAACAAAGGGGTCGGTTTGCTTGGTTTTGCTGTCTTGATAAAAGTCTTGGGCAACGGCTTTGCCATCGGCGGTGCGCCCCAGCAGCATCCGATAAAAGCCGCCTGCGCTGGCTTGCGGGGCTTCTTTGCCATCGGCATCGTAGTAAGCCAACGTGCGGGTTTCGGCTTTGGCAACCAAGTGGGCGGTGGCGGCTTCGGATTGGCTGGCGACTTCGGCGGCGGTGGCGGGGATGCTGATGGCGGCTGAATGCGCTTGTGGCGCGGCTTGGGCAGCGAGTGCGGCGGCGAGCAGGGCGGGGATGAGTAGTTTTTTCATGGGAGATTTCCTTTCTGGGGATGTGGATGGGCAGCCTGAAACGGCGTATTCAATTTAAGCCAGATGGCGACGAGCCGTCGCCGCTCCATGTAGGTTTTCAGGCTGCCTTAATGTCGGCAAGTCTTACAACGCCGCCAGCACGGCATCGCCCATTTCGCTGCACGATACGCGCTTGGTGCCGTTTTCAAAAATATCGCCTGTGCGGTAGCCTTGTTGCAACACGCGCTGCACGGCAGTTTCCACTTGCGCGGCGCGGGTTTCATCGTTCAGGCTGTAACGCAGCAGCATGGCGAGCGATAGGATGGTGGCAAGCGGGTTGGCTTGGTTTTGCCCTGCGATGTCGGGCGCGGAGCCGTGCGAGGGTTCATACAGCCCTTTGCCGTTTTCGTCCAGCGAGGCAGAGGGCAGCATACCGATTGAGCCTGTGAGCATGGAGGCTTGGTCGCTCAAAATATCGCCGAAAATATTGCCTGTGGCAATCACATCAAACTGCTTGGGCGCGCGCACAAGCTGCATGGCGGCGTTGTCCACATACATATGCGATAGCGCGACATCGGGGTATTGTTTGCCCACTTCGTCAAAAATTTCGCGCCACAGCTCGGTGGTTTCCAGCACGTTGGCTTTGCCTACGGAGCAGACTTTTTTGTTGCGCTTTTGGGCAGCCTGAAAAGCAACGTGGGCGATGCGGCGGATTTCGCTTTCGCTGTACCGCATGGTGTTGAAGCCTTCGCGTTCGCCGTTTTCCAGCGTGCGGATGCCGCGCGGTTCGCCGAAGTAGATGTCACCCGTAAGCTCGCGCACGATGAGAATATCCAAGCCTGCCACGACTTCGGGTTTGAGCGTGGAGGCATTGGCGAGTTCGGGATACAGGATGGCGGGGCGCAGGTTGGCGAACAGATTGAGGTCTTTGCGGATGGCGAGCAGCCCGCGCTCGGGGCGCAAGGGGCGGTCTAGGCTGTCGTATTGGGGCGAGCCGACTGCACCGAGCAGCACGGCATCGGCGGCGCGGCAGAGGTTTTGCGTGAACTCGGGGTAGGGCGCGCCGTATTGGTCGTAGGCTTCGCCGCCGAGCGGGGCGTATTGGTATTGCGCGTCTAGCCCTTGTTCTATCAGTTTGTCTAACACGCGCACGGCTTGGGCGATGATTTCAGGGCCGATGCCGTCGCCGCGTAGGATGGCGATTTTGTGGGTCATTGGGGTGTCCTTTCGGGGTGGGGGATGGGGTGGGATTGTAATGGATTGTGAAGATTTTAGGCAGCCTGAAACTTAAAATAGAGCGGCGACGGCTCGTCGCCAAATGGCAGATAAGATTGAACGTTATGAGTTGGCAATGTCGGCGAGCCGCCGACGCTCTATTTTGCGTTTTAGCTTCGTTGAAACTCGCTTCGCTCATTTTCAGTGTGTAGCAACTGTATTTTTCACCCCGTCGGGTAAAAATACAAAAACTCAAATCAAGACGTCCGGATAGCGTTCCCAGTGATACCGTTCCCGGCAAAGTAATCACGCATCCGGGCATTCAATACCGTCAGCAGTTTGCGCATACATGCCGTAACGGCAACCTTATACGGCTTACCCTTAGACAGCAGGCGTTGGTAGAAATCCCGAATAAGCGGTTCAAAACGTGTCGCTACCGCGGTAGCCATATACAATGCCTTACGCACCACAGACCTTCCGCCGAAGCAGCGGCTTTTGAATTTGGTTTCCCCGCCCTCCCCCGGATGCGGGGCAATACCGACCAAACTCGCTAGCCGTTTGTGCGACAGCCGCCCCAATTCGGGCAGCATCGCCATCAGCGTAGCCGTCGTTATCGAACCGATGCCTTTGGTTTGCTCCGCCACTTGGGCTTTGCCGTCAAAATGCGTGTGGGTGTGCTCGCCGATTTGTTTGTCCAACTCGTCAGTCAGCCGGTCAAAATGGGCAACCAGTTGTTTGACGCTTTCGACTTGTGTCTCATGAACCTGATGCAGACGGTTTTTCTCGGCAGTCCGCATTTCCACCGGCTGGTTGCGGCGGTTAACCAATGCTTCCAACACTTCTTCCGCTTCGGTGGGTGGGTGATAGAGCATGGTTTGCCAACCTTCTTTCTGTGCCGTCATCCGGGCGAAGAAGGCGAGCATTTCGGCATCTTTGGCATCGGTTTTGGTCAGCGACTGCGATTGGGCAAACTGATGCGTCTGACGCGGATTGGCGATGATGACGGCTATGCCTGCGCGGTGGATGGCTTTGGCGGCGGGGATTTCGAGACCGCGGGTGCTTTCCATCACGACGAGGGCGACGTTGTGCTTTTCAAGGTATTCGACGGTACGGGCGATACCTTTTAGGTTGTTGGTTTCGGTTTTGGTGCGCTGCAAAGGCGTGATGCCGATGACGGAGTTTCGTTTGGCGATGTCGATGCCTGCGTAGTGGTATTGGGTACTCATCATAAACCTGCCCTGCATTCGGTTGTGTTGTCTGGCAACTGTCCGGTTGTGTCGATGGGTTGCCCGTCCGCTCCCTGATCTACTCGACGGTTGTTTGCCTTGGGTGGGCGCGGGTGGCGGTCGGGCGGTTTGTTGCTATGATACGGGGATTCCGATATACAAGGGGTGGGCAACTTGCTTGCCCACCATGGTGATAGCGTTAACGTTTTGGTGGGCAAGTGAATTGCCCACCCTACCATTTGGCGTTTTCAGGCTGCCTAATCATGCCCGCTAATGCGTTTCGCCCCATTGCTCGCGCAACTGTTGGGCAGCCTGAAAATAATCATGCAGCTCTTGCGCGTTGCGGTTTTTCAGGCTGCGTTCTATGCGGTCTAGCTGTTGTTTTTGCTCGCGGATAAGCTGCAACAGGCTGTCGCGGTTGGCAAGGGCGATGTCGCGCCACATTTCAGGGCTGCTGGCGGCGATGCGGGTAAAGTCGCGAAAGCCGCTGCCTGCGAAGTTTAGGTAATGCGCGCCTTGCGGGTGGTCTAGCATTTGGTGCACATAGGCAAAGGCGAGCAGGTGGGGGAAGTGGGACACGGCGGCGAAGATTTGGTCGTGTTCGGTGGCGGTCATGTGGTGGACTTGCGCGCCGATGCTTTGCCACAGCGCGGCGATGGTGTTAAGGCTGCCTGTGTCTTGCTGCTCGTGCGGGCAAAGGATGAGTTTTTTGCCTTGATACAGCCCAAACTGAGCAGCCAGCGCGCCGCTGCGGTCGGAGCCTGCGATGGGGTGGCTGGCGACGCAGCGGGGGTAATGCTGCGGCAGGTGTTGGGCAAAGGCGGCTAGGGCGGATTGCTTGGTGCTGCCCACGTCGCTCACGATGGCGCGGGGTGGCAGCAGCGGGGCGATGGCTTGGCACACGCTGGCAAGCGCGGCAACGGGGGTGGCAATCAGCACCAAATCGCTGTGTTGGATGGCATCGGGGGTGATTTGGCTGCTGGCGATATCTATCACGCGGCGTTCTAGGGCGCGGTCTAGGTTGCTGGGGCGGGTGTCTATGCCGATGATGGTGTGGACAAGGCGTTGGCGTTTTAAATCCAGCACAAACGAGCCGCCGATGAGTCCTACGCCGATAAGGGTGATTTGGTTGAGTGTCATGGTGGGGGCATGAAATGGGGGCGGATGGTTTGGTCAAAGGCATCGCTTTGCTGAAACCAATAAGGGCGGCTGTTTTCGCTGAACCAAAAATCTAAAACGGCTTGATGGGGCATGATGTTCCTTGGAGTGGGGGGCGAATAGGCAGCCTGAAAACGGGAAAATCCAGTTTCAGGCTGCCTGAATATTGTTCACGCGCTCAACGCATTAAACACATCAAAATACTGCGGAAACGTTTTGCCCACGCATTTGGGGTCGTTAATAACCACGGGCACGCCCATCAGCGACACCAGCGAAAAACACATCGCCATGCGGTGGTCGTCATAAGTATCAATCGCGGCGTGGGGCGTGAGCGCGGCGGGCGGCGTGATGTGGATGGCATCAGGCTCTTCCTGCACCGCTGCGCCCAGTTTGCGCAACTCGGTTGCCATCGCGGCGATGCGGTCGGTTTCTTTCACGCGCCAAGAAGCAATATTGCGGATGTGGCACGGCGCGCCCGTTGCCAACGCCACCACCGCCAGCGTCATCGCTGCATCGGGAATATGGTTGGCATCCAAGTCAAACGGCAGCACCGCCTGCCCCGCCGCGCGGGACACTTCAATAAAATCATCGCCCCATTGTACCGCCGCGCCGATTTTTGCCAACTCGTGCGCAAACGCCACATCGCCCTGAATCGCGCCCCGCCCCAAGCCTGTTACGCGCACAGGGCAGCCTGAAATCAAGCCCGCCGCCAAAAAATAGCTCGCGCTAGACGCATCGCCTTCCACGTTCACCACCTGCGGCGCATGGTAACGCGCTTTCTGCGGCAGCCTGAAAATTTGGTACGACTGGTTTGCCACGTTCACGCCAAATTGTTTCATTAAATTCAAAGTAATATCAATATACGGCTTGGAAATCAGCTCGCCATCCACGCGGATTTCAAACGCTTCGCCCGTGAGCGGCAACGCCATCAACAGTGCGGTCAAAAACTGGCTGGACACATTGCCCTTAATCGGAATCTGGCGCACGCCGTTATCCGCGCGTTCGTGGATTTGCAGCGGCGGAAAGCCCGCATTGCCCAAATAATCCAACCGCGCCCCCGCCAAGCGCAGCGCGTCCACCAAATCGCCAATCGGGCGTTCGTGCATACGCGGCACGCCGTGCAAATGATACTCGCCACCCAAAATCGCCAGCGCAGCCGTCAGCGGGCGAAACGCCGTGCCCGCGTTGCCCAAAAACAAATCGGCCTGCTTCACCGCAAACGCGCCGCCTTGCCCCACGATTTTCAGGCTGCCTGATGCGGTGCTTTCCAGCTTCACGCCCAGCGCGGCAAGGGCTTCCAGCATGCGGTCGGTGTCGTCTGATTTGAGCAGCGAGCGGATTTCGCAAGCGTTGTCGGACAACGCCGCCAGCAGCAGCGTGCGATTGCTGATGCTTTTGGAGCCGGGTAGGGCAACGGTGTTACGCGCTTTAAGCTGGCGCGGTTGGAGCGTGATGGATTCGGTCATGATGATGGCTTTGCAAACAGTAAAAAGGCGGATTATAAGGGATTACGCGTTTTCAGGCTGCCTTTGGGCGGCGGATTGGGCGGCGAATAGCAATCAAAAAGGGAAGAATGCAATCTGACCTTGCGTTGGCTGTTTTAGCTACGCTGAACTTCGTTTCAGGCTGCCTGATGCGTGTTTGTAATCAATCCACCCATCATTTCAACTGCTTTGGCGCGGTTGTGATAGAATTGATTGGCGATACGCCACACAATAAACATTCAAAGGCAGCCTGAAACGAAGTTCAGCGTAGTTAGAACCCATACCCAACCCCAATGTGAACACCATGACCAAATCCACCCGCCTGCTGCAACTGCTGCACACACTGCGCCACCGCAAACACCCTGCCGCCGCCGCCGCGCTTGCCGCCGAGTTAAACATCAGCCCGCGCACGCTTTACCGCGACATCAACACCCTGCGCGAGCAAGGCGCAGACATACGCGGCGAAGCAGGCATCGGCTACCAGCTCCACAGCGACCACAGCCAACTGCCACCGCTCATGTTCAGCCAAAGCGAGCTGGAAGCCATCATCATCGGCATCCGCTGGGCAGCCCGCAACACCGAGCCCAGCCTTGCCCAAGCCGCCGAAAACGCGCTCACCAAAATCCGCAGCGTGCTGCCACCGTGGCTGTCGCATACCGCCGCCAATGCGCAATTTTCCATCGCCCCCGCGCCGCAATACAGCGCAGCCGAAGCCCACGCCCTAGCCCAAATCCGCCAAGCCCTGCGCGAACATCGCCGCCTAATCATAGGCTACACCGACCAACACAACCGCCCCAGCCATCGCCAAATCCAACCCATCGTGCTGGGCTACTTCGCCGAAGTGCGCCTGCTTGCCGCATGGTGCGAGCAACGGCAAGACTTCCGCCATTTCCGTTGCGACCGCATCCAAAGCATCGCACTGGGCGACCCCAGCCCCACGCCACACAAACTCTTGCTACGCCAATGGCAGCAACACGAAAACATCCGTATGCCCGACTACTGACGCTAGCTGACACGGCTGTCGCGTATTATCGCCAAACGGTTTTCAGGCTGTCTATCATCGCAAAGGCAGCCTGAAATCTAAGAACCTGTATTCACTATTTCCATAGTCATCTTTTATGCCCTAAAAACGCGGCTACTGCGTTAAAAATGCTCGCAAGGTGTCCAACCTTGCTGCGCTTTTTGCCTTGTATCCGCGCTTTTATTTCATAAAATCTGCCTATGGAAATAGTGAATACAGGTTCTTAATTCATCTCAACCATAGGAGCAAACATGAAATACTGGATAGGCACCGTTTCCCAAGAACACGTTTTACGCGGTGTGGCAGGCGGGTTTTGCCAAGTCTGCCACGGTAAAGCCGCCCCGCTCAACCGTATGAAACGCGGCGACTGGTTGCTATATTACAGCCCCAAAATCCGTTTGGACGGCAACGAAAAACTGCAAGCCTTTACCGCGTTTGGGCAAATTTTGGACGACCGAGCCTATCCGTTTCAAATGAGCGAAACCTTTATCCCATTTCGCCGCAATGTGGCGTATGCCCAAATGGTGCGCGATTGCCCATTAGCCATCGCCCGTCAACACAGCGAATGGAAACAATACGTCAGTTTGCTGCGCTACGGGCATTTTGAAATTTCGCCAGATTTTTTCAACTGGATTAGCCGCTATATGCTCAGGCAGCCTGAAAACCCGCCTGCGCCCCATCCACAGCAAGATAGTTTGTTCTAACATTTTCAGGCTGCCTTTGCCATCATGCCAAGGCAGCCTGAAACCAATCCCCGCCCATAACCCGCTATAATGCGCCCTTTTTATTTCAGGCAGCCTGAAACCATGTTCACTCTCCAACACAACCACCCGCTGATTCACCGCACCACCTTCGCGCTGCCCGCCACTGCCGCGCATTATGTTGAGCTTACCGACAGCGCAGACCTGCCCGCGCTGTGCCAGTTGCCCGAATATGGCCGCCAAACCGTCTGCTGGTTAGGCAGCGGCAGCAACACCCTGTTCACGCGCGATTATCCCGCGCTGGTGGTGCACATCGCCACGCGCGGCATCCGCCAAACCCATCGCGCGGACGGCATCGTGCACATAGAAGCGCAAGCGGGTGAAATGCTGCACGACTTTATCCAGCACACGCTCGCGCTGGGGTTAAGCGGGCTGGAAAACCTGAGCTTAATTCCAGGCACGGTGGGCGCGTGCCCTGTGCAAAACGTGGGCGCGTATGGCGTGGAAGTGAAAGACCGCATTGTCAGCGTGCAATGCTTTGATTTGGAAACGCAAAACTTCGTTACGCTCGCCAACAGCGAATGCCAATTTGGCTACCGCGAAAGCCTGTTTAAACAGCAAGGCAAACGCCGCTACGTCATCACCGCCGTAACCTTTGCGCTGGACGAAACGTTCACGCCCAAAATCCAATACGGAGACCTTGCCGCCACGCTTGCCGCGCAACACGGCAGCCAAGCCCCCACCGCCGCCCAAGTCGCCCAAGCCATCATGCACATCCGCCGCAGCAAGCTGCCCGACCCCGCCGAACTGGGCAACGCAGGCAGCTTCTACAAAAATCCCATCGTTTCCGCCGAACACGCCGCGCGCATCCAGCAACAATATCCCGCCATGCACAGCTATCCGCAAGCCGATGGCAGCCTGAAACTCGCCGCAGGCTGGTTGATTGACCAATGCGGTTTAAAAGGCAAACAAATTGGCGGCGCGGCGGTGCACGAGCAGCAAGCCCTTGTGTTGGTAAACAAAAACCACGCCAGCGCGCAGGATGTGCAAGATTTGTCGGATTATGTGTGCCAAGCGGTGTGGGAAAAATTTGGCATTCAGCTAGAACCTGAGCCGAATATTGAGCCGCATTGGGATTGAGAACCTGTTCAAAATCCCTGCGTGGCTGCCGCTAACACATCTTGGTCGCATGGCTGCGTTGCAAAACTTGACAATAGTCTCGCTATTGCCTGCGTTTTGCGCCTTGCCCTGCAATCAATCTGCATCAGCGGACAGCTCACGCAGGGACTTTGAACAGGTTCTAGGGCAGCCTGAAAATGCCGTTTCGCCCCGTTGCCTCACGCTTGTCCAATAAATGTCTAATCCCATTTGCAGGCAGTCTGAAATCTGAATACAATCGCATTTTTCTTTTATGAACAACCAATTAACGAGTGCAACATGAGTAAAGACCCCCGCACCAGCACCTACACCAAAATCATTGATGCCAGCTTGAAGCTGTTTAACGAACACGGCGAGCGCAACATCAGCACCAATCACATTTCCAACCATCTCAACATCAGCCCTGGTAATCTTTATTACCACTTTGCCAACAAAGACGAAATCATCGTGCAAATTTTCAAACGCTATCGCCAAGAGCTGCTGGACTATCTGGGCAAAACCGAGCTGCCCGATGGCATAGAAGGCACGGTGGTGTATATGAAGGGGCTGTATAACATTTTGTGGGACTACCGCTTTTTGTTTAGCGATGTGAACGCGCTGTTAAACCGCAGCAAAACGCTGCTGGGTGAGCATAACCAGTTCACGCAAAACCAATTTGCCCCGCTGGCAACCAAGCTGTTCACCGCGCTGCGCGACAAAGGGCTGATTCATATTGACGACCGTGGCGTGAAAGATTTAACCGTGAATATGTGGCTGGTGGGCAAATATTGGTTTGACTTTGACGGCTCAATCAACGGGCGCGACCCGCTACGCGCCGAAGAAGTGAAAGCGCGCGGCGTGTACCGCACATTGAGCCTGATGCGCCCGCATATTGAGCCGAATATTGTGGCGGAATTTGACGCGCTGATGGATAAGCTGGTGGGGGATGTGGCGTAGGCAGTAGTAAGAACCTGTATTCACTATTTTCATAGGCATCTTTCATGCCCTAAAAACGCGGCTACTGCGTTAAAAATGCTCGCAAGGTGTCCAACCTTGCTGCGCTTTTTGCCTTGTATCCGCGCTTTTATGTCATCAAATCTACCTATGAAAATAGTGAATACAGGTTCTAAAACAAAAAGGCAGCCTGAAAACGTGAAATAGTGTTTTCAGGCTGCCTTTTGTTGGTTTGGATGGGCTGGGTTTGCGTTTCAGGCTGCTGATGGAGCGGCGACGGCTCGTCGCCAAATGGCTGGTTAAATAGAGTACGACTGGTTGGTTAGCAAAGATGTCGGCGAGCCGCCGACGCGCCATTGATGTGCTGATGGATGGGGTAACGATGCGGGTTTGCTGGTTACAAAGGCAGCCTGAAAATGGGTTTGTGCTTTGTGGTTGGCTTTTAGTGCAACTGTAACCATGCGTCTCGTGCCGATGGGGCACTTACTTTTCTTTGCTTCGCCAAAGTGCGAACCTGCATTCATCATCCACACGACAGCTTTCACGCCCTAAAAACATGGCTACGGCGTTGCAAATGCTCGCAAGGTATCCAACCTTGCTGCGCTTTGCGCCTTGTATCCATGCTTTTATGACGCAAAATCTATTCGCGTGGACAATGAATACAGGTTCAAAGCAAAAGAAAGGCGACCCCGGCGTGCAGGTCTGCTTCGCAGACTTCCCTCACTGCGCATCCTTTTTTCGGCGCGTGCGAACTAGCCGCACTTCGTGCGTCGTCGGACAAGCGCACGCTTTTTCCCGAAAAAAGGACGCTCCGTTCGGCTGGATGTAGGGGAATGGGCAGCAGCACTAAACATTCGTGAAGAATTAGGCAGCCTGAAACCCAATCCATCCAGCAAAAAACCGTTTGGGACAACACCAAACGGTTTTATTTTTCAGGCTGAAACCTTTGCAAAACCTAAAAACACCACAAGAAATAGTCAATTCTCCGTCATTCCCGCATAGGCGGGAATCTTGGTTGAATTTGTGCAATGAATTGTTTTGACGAAAATTTCTGAATATCAAACAAGATTCCCGCCTACGCGGGAATGACGGCATTTCTTATTTTTCAGGCTGCTGCTGGGGGTTTTGCAAAGGTTTCAGGCTGCCTATTGCATCCCCGCCACCCAATCTTCAATCCGCCGCAACAACGCTGGTTCCGACAAGCCCATTTTATCCATCAGCAACGCGGTGTCGCCGTGTTCGGTAACGATGTCGGGGATGCCGCACAGCAGCGTGGGTTTCAGGCAGCCTGAAAACGCTAAACTTTCCAGCACCGCGCTGCCTGCGCCGCCCTGCGTGGTGTTTTCTTCCAAGCAAACCAAGTAATCATGCGTTTGCGCCAGTTCTTGCAGCAAATCGTGGTCAAGCGGTTTCACAAAGCGCATATCGGCAACGGTGGCGTTGAGCGGCTCGGCGATGCCCAGCGCAGGTTGCACCATGCTGCCAAAGGCAATCAGGGCGATGCGTGTGCCTTGGCGGCGCAAAATGCCTTTGCCCACGGGCACGGTCGCCAAATCGCGCACCACGTTCACGCCGATGCCTGTGCCGCGTGGATAGCGTACGGCGGCGGGCTGGTTGAGCGCGTAGCAGGTGGAAAGCAACAGGCGGCATTCTTGCTCGTCGCTGGGGGCGGCAATCACCATATTGGGCACACAGCGCAGATAGCTTAAATCGTACACGCCTGCGTGGGTGGGGCCGTCTGCGCCCACGATGCCCGCGCGGTCTATGGCAAACAACACGGGCAGGTTTTGCAGGGCAACGTCGTGCAGCAATTGGTCGTAGGCGCGTTGCAAAAAGGTGGAATAAATCGCTACCACGGGTTTGGCTTCGGCGCACGCCAAGCCTGCGGCAAAGGTTACGGCGTGTTGTTCGGCAATGCCCACGTCAAAGCAGCGGGTGGGAAATTGCTGGGCAAATTCAACCAAGCCGCTGCCTTCTATCATGGCGGGGGTGATGGCGATGAGTTTTTCATCGGCTTGGGCTTGGTCGGCAAGCCAATCGGCGAAGATTTCGGTGTAGGTGGGCGGCGCGGGCGTTTCGGCGGGCTGTGTTGCGCTGGCTTCGGTTTTCAGGCTGCCTGAATCTTGCGGATGGCTGGCGATGGGGGTTTTGCCCACGGCGTGATATTTTACGGGGTTGTTTTCGGCGAGTTTGTAGCCGTTGCCTTTTTTGGTGATAACGTGCAAAAGCTGCGGACCTTTTTTGCCGCGCAATTCGCGCAGCACTTGCACCAGCTGGGCGATGTTGTGCCCATCCACCGCGCCTGTGTATTCAAAGCCAAAGTTTTCAAATAAACCAAGGCTTTGTTGCACGTGCTCGCTCTCGCTGGCGTAGGTTTTGATGGTTTGCTCGGCTTTTTCGGCGATTTCTTTTACGGCGGGCAGTTTGTCTAACACTTTTGCCGATTGGGTTTTGATTTCGTGCAACACGCCGCGCATATCGCGCATCACATGGCGGGCAAGGTGCTTGGGCAACGCGCCCACATTGGGCGAGATGGACATTTCGTTGTCGTTCAAAATAACGAGCAGGTTCACATCGCTCATGTCGCCCGCGTTGTTCAAGGCTTCAAAGGCTTGCCCTGCGGTCATTGCGCCATCGCCAATAATGGCAACGCTGCGGGCATCGCTGCCGCTCAGTTTGTCAGCAACCGCCATGCCGAGTGCCGCGCCGATGGATGTGGACGAATGCCCCACGCCAAACACGTCATACTCGCTTTCGCAGCGTTTGGGAAAGCCTGCCAAGCCTTGATATTGGCGCATGGTGTCCATGCGGTCTTTGCGCCCTGTTAGGATTTTGTGGGGATAGGTTTGATGCCCTACATCCCATACCAGATGGTCGTGCGGGGCGTGGTAAACATAATGCAGCGCAAGGGTTAGCTCCACTGCGCCAAGGTTGCTGGCGAAATGCCCGCCTGTTTTTTGAATACTGTCTAGCAGGAGTTCGCGGATTTCTTGGGCAACTTGGGGCAGTTGGTTTTCGTTCAGCTTTTTCAGGTCGTCTGGGTTTTGAATGCTGGGGAGAAGTGGCGTGTTCATGGTGAGAGGGGTTTAGCGTTGAGGGTTAGCAAGGCGCAGAAGTCGGATGGCGAGTGCCAAGCCAATCAGACTGCATAATAGGTAAACAAGATAGGAAATGCCGTTCCACATGCCAACGTGTCCGCCGATGATGTTGTGCAGCCAGTTGGCTTGGCTGGCGCGCAGGGCGGCGACCACGGGGGTGATGAGCCATTCGTTGATGGCGGTGAGCACCAGCAATGCGCCTGCCCAAAAGGGCGTGCGGGATTTGTGGTATGCCATGCGGTTGTCGCTGCGGGCGGTGAAATAAACGATAAGCCAAACGGCTAGGGTAAATAGGTTGGCAATGTGAAAGAGGCTGCCTGAAAGGGTGTCGGCAAGGGCTTTGCCGTTGTCTGAGGTGTTGAGTTGGTTGGAAACAAGGGGGGCAACCATGCAACCAACGCTAAGGTGAAATCCGAGCCAAAGGCTGATGAGTAGGGCGGTGATGCGGCGCATAGGCGTGTCCTTTGCTGGTTGTGAAAGGGCATATCATAGCGGAATTTGGCGGGATTAGGCGTTTAAATTTTGCAAAATAGGGCAGCCTGAAAGCGGGGGGATGCTTTCAGGCTGCCTTTGTTGCTTCACAACCCACCATACGAATGCAGCCCCGACAAAAACATATTCACGCCCACAAAAGCAAACGCAGTAATAAACAGCCCAATAATCGCCCACCAAGCCAGCACTTTGCCGCGCCAGCCTGCCACCAGCCGCATATGCAGCCAGATGGCATAGTTCAGCCACACGATAAACGCCCATGTTTCTTTGGGGTCCCAGCTCCAATAGCGTCCCCACGCATCGGCTGCCCACAACGCGCCAAGAATGGTGGCGATGGTAAAAAATAGAAAGCCCACGGCGATGGCTTTATACATGGCTTCTTCAATTTGCGCGGCATCGGGCAAAAATTTGCTGCCGCGTAGGGCGATGAGTTCAGCTGCGCCAAAGGCGGCCGCCATGCAAAATGCGCCGTAGCCGATGAAGTTGGCAGGAACGTGGATTTTCATCCACCACGATTGCAGCGCGGGGATAAGCGGCTGGATTTCGTGTGCGCCGCGCGAAAAGCTGTACCACAGCGTGAAGCCCACCAAGCAGCAGAGCAGGGCGTAGATAAACACGCCGAGCTTTTGCATGGCGAATTTGCGCTCGTAATACAGATACATTAAGCCTGTAATCACCATAAACAGGATGAACACTTCGTATAGATTGGAAACGGGGATGTGCCCTGCATCGGGGCGCAGCAAATAGCTTTCGTGCCAGCGTACCAGCAGCCCCACAAAGCCCATAAAGGCGGCTGCCCAAGCCAAATCGCTGGCGATTTTGAGCAGCACATTGCTGCTGATGGGCGTTTCAGGCTGCCTTTTTTGTTGCCGCCATGCGGTGAGCGTGCCGACAAGGTAGGAGGCAAAGGCGAACGCGGTTAGGGCGCATTGCCACATAATTGCGGATTGGCTGCTTAACAAATAGCGCAGGAAAAATTTGCCGCTTTGCTCGTGTCCATTGGCGATGTTGCCGTTATACAGCCCCACGGCAGCGTAGCCCGCCAACACGCCGCCGATGATGAACCAGCGCATCGGTTTGAAAAACCAGCCCAAGCCTGTGGCGATGAGTGCGCTTGCCCACAGGATAACGGTTTCGTAAATATCCATGTGGTGCGGCAGTTTGATTTGAACCAGCGCGGCGATGGCGGCGATGCTGACGGCGAACAGCCAGTCGGTGAGTGTGAGCGTTTTGAATAGGGATTTTTCGCGCAAAAGCTCGTGTTGGGGGATGGGTTGGGTGGTCATGGTTTGTGTGGTTTTAGGGTTAAATGGTGGTAGGCAGCCTGAAAATGGGTTTGATGTAGTTTGGTTGGGCGAAAATCGGTTTATCTGTTTTCAGGCTGCCTATTGGGTTGGGGGAATTTTGTTTTGAGTGTTTGGATTGGCACAGCGGTTAAACCAGCCGCTTAAAGGCAGCCTGAAAGCGCCAAGCAGGATTTCAGGCTGCCTTATCGCGTGTTATACGCTCTCCCGATGCAATTCATTCGCCACCGCCAGCACCGCGCTCAAAATGCTTTCGCCCAAGCGCAGCGAGCGTTGCCCATTCCAGCCAAAATCATCATCGGGCAAATTGTCGTTGTCTTTAAACGGCATTTCCAGCGTGTACGCCAAGCAGCCAAACGTGTTGCCCACATAATTAGTGGCAAGGGTTAAATTGGCATCGCCAAAATGGTCTTTTTCATAGCCATGCACGGTTTGAAAATCGGGAGAGGCAGCCTGAAAAGCCGTTTTAAACAACGTTTCCAGCGCGGCGATGCGGCTGGTGTAGTTCGGCACGCCTTCCGTGCCCGCCACAAAAATATAAGGAATGCTCTCATCGCCGTGGATGTCCAAAAACAAATCCACGCCCGTTTCGTGCATTTTCTCGCGCACAAAAAACACTTCGGGGCTGCGCGCCACGCTGGGGTTTTGCCATTCGCGGTTCAGGTTCGCGCCCGCCGCGTTGGTGCGCAAATTGCCCAACGCCGCGCCATCGGGGTTCATATTGGGCACAATGTAGAACGTGGCTTTGTCTAACAATTTGCGCGCCGTAGGGTCTTGATGGTCAAGCAAGCGCGACAAAAAGCCTTCCATAAACCATTCCGCCATCGTTTCCCCCGGATGCTGCCGCGCAATCACCCAAATCTTCAAATCGCTGTCCACTTGGTTGCCAACGGTGAGCAGATTGATGTCGCGCCCTTGGATGGTGCTGCCCAAATCTTCAATTTGGCACAAGCCGCTGCCTTGCGCTTCGCCCAGCAAGTTCAAATGCTGCTCGCTGGAATAAGGCTCAAAGTAGGCATAATAAATGCTGTTGGCAAGCGGCGTATGGTTGATGATGAGTTCGCCGTTTTCATATTGCGTGGGCACGCGAAACCAGTTTTGGCGGTCGTAAGAAGCAACGGCTTGATAGCCATCCCAGCCTTCGGGATAGGCAGCATCGGCAGCGTTTTCAAAATGCATCACGCAATGCGTGTACGCCGCGCCTTGCAAGCGAAAATAAAACCATTGTTTGAAGTCGGCAGCGGCGTCGGGGCGCAAAGCCAAGCGGATGTGCGATGGGTTGGATAAATCGGTTACGCAGATGCTGCCTGCATCAAAGTTGGCGGAGATTTTCATGGTGTTTACTCGTGGGCAGTAAAAATAGAAACGGGCGCGATTATACGATTATTTGGGCAAAATACGGGGAAATGATGGGCATAAATAAACCGCATTAAAAAATATTTTGAATAAAAACAAGGCAGCTTGGATGAACAGGGCTTTTGTATCTTGACTGAATTTTCGCCCGTCTTTATACTTCGCGTCTTTCAGTCGGGGCGTAGCGCAGCCCGGTTAGCGCATCTGCTTTGGGAGCAGAGGGTCGTGAGTTCGAATCCCACCGCCCCGACCATTATTTAGTCCGATAGTTTTTATGTGCCCGTAGCTCAACTGGATAGAGCACCGACCTTCTAAGTCGGGGGTTACAGGTTCGATTCCTGTCGGGCGCGTTTCGTTTTGCTCATCATTGTTCTCCTAGTGGTGGCTGTAGCTCAGTTGGTAGAGCCCCGGATTGTGATTCCGGTTGTCGTGGGTTCGAGCCCCATCAGCCACCCCATTATCTTGAACCGCATTGTTTGATGCGGTTTTTTTGCATTTGTGATTTTCAGGCTTAAACCTTTGCAAAAACCCTAACAACAGCCTGAAACCTAAAATGGAGCAGCGACGGCTCGTCGCCA
Organism: Kingella sp. (in: b-proteobacteria); assembly: GCF_030527935.1. Lineage (GTDB taxonomy): Bacteria > Pseudomonadota > Gammaproteobacteria > Burkholderiales > Neisseriaceae > Kingella_B. The sequence continues at coordinate 14,577 of NZ_JAUMZV010000017.1, read as the reverse complement.
ACACTTATTAAACATAGCATTACTGATTTTTCAAAATGTCGGCGAGCCGCCGACGCTCCATCGGTTACAGGTTTTGCAAAGTTTTCAGGCTGCCTTTAAAGGATAAGTTATGCTCACATCGCGCCATTGTGATTTGTTTAATCGCCCGTTTTTCCAATTTGCGCAGTTGAAAAAATACGCGCCCGAAACCATCCCACAGCTTAAAGCGGATTACAAAGCGGCGTGGCAGGATTGGCGCAGCGTGATTGAGCAGGTGGCTGAACGGCTGGCGCGGGATAATCCGCGCTTTGCGCCGCCGCATATTGAGCGTTGGTGCAATGGCTGGCAGGTGCGGGCGCATTTTTTTGCGTTTTTTAAATACGCCCAGCACGCCAACGATGCGGCGATTTTGTCTATTTTGCTTAACCGCCGCCGTTTAACCGTGTCGCTGGATTGGCATTGCTACAAGGCTGACCGCTCCACCATTGCGCTGCCGCAATACAATCAATGGCTGGATGGTTTGGATGCGGGCGCGTTTGGCGATTTTGATGTGTGGCATGGCAGCGAGAATGAGTATGCCGACTATGCGCCGCTCAATAGGCAGCCTGAAAATGCTTTGACGCTGCGCGATGCGGATGATTTTTTCTGCATCGGGCGACACGTTGAGCGCGATGATTTGGACGGCGTGGACAGCGTGGCTTGGATTGTGGCGCAGGTGCAGGCGTTGTTGCCGTTGTATGAGCGATGTTTTGAGTAAGCGGTTTTCAGGCTGCCTTTGGGGATTAGGCAGCCTGTGAAACGCAGTTCGGCATCGCTAAAACGCTATTGCGCTTTATGATTAGATGCCCAGCGTTCATCCATCAACCCGTTTTCAGGCTGCCTAATCCCCAAAGGCAGCCTGAAACACAAAAAGCGTTATAATCCAACCCATTATTCACACCCACATCAAGGAATAAACCATGCCGCAATCTGCTCACATTCTTTGCCGCGAACTTTCGCTGCTGGCGTTTAACCGCCGCGTGCTGGCGCAAGCGCAAGACCCGCGCGTGCCGCTGTTGGAGCGGCTGCGTTTTTTGTGCATCGTGTCGTCTAATTTGGATGAATTTTTTGAAGTGCGCATGGCGTATTTGCGTCGCGAGCAACGCACCAACCCCACGCAAGTGTTCCAATCGGGGCAAACGCCCAGCGAAACCATCGCCCGTGTTGCCGAAGAAGCGCATGCGATTATTCAAGAGCAATATCAAATATTTAACCGAGAATTGCTGCCTGCGCTTGCCGAAGAAAATATCGTGTTTTACCGCCGCAAGCAATGGAACAATGAGCAGCGCGAATGGATTGAAGATTATTTCAACCGCGAGCTGCTGCCGATTCTCACGCCGATTGGCTTGGATGCCTCGCATCCGTTTCCGCGCCCGCTGAATAAGTCGTTGAATTTTGTGGTGGAACTGGATGGAAAGGATGCGTTTGGACGCGCTTCGGGCATGGCAATCGTGCAAGCGCCGCGCATTTTGCCCCGCGCAATTCGGCTGCCTGAAAGCATTTGCGATGGCAAGGATGGCTTTGTGTTTTTGTCGTCCATTGTGCATGAATATGTGTACAAGCTGTTTCGCGGCATGACGGTGAAAGGCTGCCATCAGTTTCGCTTAACGCGCGACAGCGATTTGACGGTGGAAGAAGACGATTTGAGCAACCTGCGCACGGCGATTCAAAACGAATTGCGCGACCGCGATTTTGGCGACGGCGTGCGGCTGGAAATTGCCGACCAATGTCCTGATTATATTAGCCAATTTTTGCTGGAACAGTTTAAGCTCACGCGCGATGAGTTGTATCAAGTGGAAGGCCCTGTGAATTTGGTGCGGCTGATTTCTGTGCCTGACATGGTGAACCGCCCCGATTTGAAGTTTGCGCCGTTTACGCCGCAGTATCCACGCGCCTTGCGCAAAGCCACTTCGCTGCTGGACGAAATCGCCAAGGGTGATATTTTGCTGCATCATCCGTATCAATCGTTTGAGCCGATTGTGAAATTTATCCGCGATGCGGCGCACGACCCCGATGTGGTGGCGATTAAAATGACGATTTACCGCACGGGCAGCCATTCGGAGCTGGCGCGCGCTTTGATGGCGGCGGCGTTGGCGGGCAAGCAAGTAACCGTGGTGGTGGAATTGATGGCGCGGTTTGACGAAGCGAACAATGTTTCGTGGGCAACCAAGCTGGAAGACGCGGGCGCGCACGTGGTTTATGGCGTGTTTGGCTACAAGGTGCACGCCAAAATGGCGTTGGTGATTCGCCGCGAGCAAGGCAGCCTGAAAACCTATGCGCATCTGGGCACGGGCAATTATCACCAAGGCACATCGCGCATTTACACCGATTTTGGCTTGCTCACTGCCAACACCGCCATCACGCGCGACATCAACACATTATTTATGGAAATCACGGGTTTGGGGCAGGCGAACAAGTTGAAAAAAATCTACCAAAGCCCGTTTACGCTGCACAAAATGATTATGGACAGTATCGCCCGCGAAACCGAAAACGCGAAAAACGGCAAGCCTGCGCGGATTATCGCCAAGCTCAACTCGCTGATTGAGCCGCAAGTGATTGAAGCGTTGTATGCCGCCAGCGCGGCGGGGGTGCAGATTGATTTGATTGTGCGCGGGATGTGCGCGTTGCGCCCGCAAGTGGCGGGGCTGTCGGAGAACATTCGCGTGCGCTCTATTATTGGGCGGCTGCTGGAACACGCGCGGGTTTATTATTTTTACAACGATGGCGCGGAAAATGTGTTTATTTCTAGCGCGGATTGGATGGGGCGCAACTTTTTTAGCCGCATTGAAACCTGCACGCCGATTGAGCTGCCTGCGCTGAAACAGCGCGTGATAGAAGAAGGCTTGCTGCTGGCGTTGCGCGATAATGTGAAAGCGTGGCAAATGCACGGCGATGGCAGCTACACGCGGATTGTGGCGGATGGGGATGAAGCGGGGATACAGGAGACGCTGTTGGCGCGGTATACGGAGTAGGGGGGCAGGCTGCTTTGGGTACAGATTAGGCAGCCTGAAACCCCATCCCCAACAAAAAACTGTTTGGCATCACACCAAACGGTTTTATTTTTCAGGCTGCCTTATGCCAATTTTTCACATTGCGCGGCGCATTCCAAGCAGGCTTCGTAGCAGGCTTTGCATTCGGCGTGGTGGGTGGCGTGGGGTTTGCACGCTTCGGCGCATTCACGGCAGGCTTTGGCGCACACTTTTGCCAATTCGCGCACCAAAGATGAGCGTTGCGCGGCAAGGTTTTCCATCGCGCCGCACAGCGCGGTCATTTGGTTGGATTTGGCGGCGCAGTCTTTCATGCTGGTGTCGCCTGCGGACAGCAAGCGGATGCAATGGGCGATGCACGCCAAGCCTGCGGCGTGGCAAGCGGCGGCAGATTGTTGTACGGCGGCATAGGGGTTGCTGCTGGCGGCGTGTGCACCGTGGTCGTGGTGATGGGCGTGTTCAGCTTTTTGGGTGTCGGTTTTGGCAGAAGCCACAGCGGTTAAAGCAAGGGCTGCGCCTGCGCTCAATACGGTACGACGGTTCATGGGTTTTCCTTATGTGAAAATATGATTAAATGGCTTGCCAATGCGTTGCAAGCGTTCAAAACCTGTTCAAAATCTCTGCGCGGTGGCTCACGCATCTTGGCTGCGTGGTTATTTCGCAAACCATCAGCATCAGCGTGCAGCGTGCGCGGAAACTTTGCACAAGTTTTGTAATTTTAACAAAATTGGGCGGCGTTCAATAGATTTTATTTTTCAGGCTGCCTATTCCCCGCCCCCGCCATCTCAATCGCGTATAATCGCGCTTCCCATCCACATCATTTGAAAGGAAAAACATGGACACCCTAGACCTGCTTACCACCCGCCGTTCCAACAAAAGCCTGCGCGCGCCTGCGCCCGATGAATTGCAATTAGACAGCATTTTGCAAGCCGCCAGCCAAGTGCCCGACCACGGCAATTTAACCCCTTGGCGGTTTGTGGTTATCCAAAGCGATGAAGGCAAACAGCGTTTTCAGGCTGCCTTACGCGAAACGGCGATTACGCTCAACATGGGCGAAAAAACGCTGGAAAAAGCCGAGAAAGTGGGCAACTTTGCCCCGCTGGTGATTGCCGTGATTGCCAGCCCCAAAGAAGGCAAGCCCGAATGGGAACAGCAGATGAGCGCGGCGTGCGCGGCTTATGCCATCCAGCTCGCTTCGCAAGCGCAAGGCTTTGATAATGTTTGGATAACAGGCTTGTGGGTGAACTCGCCCGTGTTGCAGCGCGAATTTGAATGCCGCGAGCAAGAAAAAATCATCGGCTTGATTATGATTGGCACGGCGGATAAACCCAGCCCTGCCGAGCCGAAAAACACCGATGTAGAAGCGTTTACCACCCATTGGTAACACGATTTAGCTTCGCAACTCCGCTACGCTACGCAGGCTGCTTTGATGTTGTGCGATTAGACAGCCTGAAATTATTTTATATTTTACAAACAAGGAAATATCATGACCGACCCCAATCAACCCAACCCAAACAAGCAGCCTGAAAACCCATCCAACGGTGTGCAAGAAACCTTGCACCAAGCCGAGCAAACCTTGCGCGAAGCCATGCAGTCGCCGCCCTACACAGGCAGCGGCAACATCAGCCAAGACGATAAAAACGTTGCCATGCTGGCGCATTTGCTGTCGGCTTTTTTCGGCTTTTTGCCGCCGCTGGTTTTGTGGCTGCTGAACAAAGACAAGGCGGGCAAAGATTTTGTGAACGACCAAACCAAAGAAGCGTTGAATTTTCAAATTACTGTGGTGCTGGCGGTGTTTGTGTAGTGCGCGTTGATGATAGTGGGGATTGGCTTTTTGCTGTTTGGGCTGGTGTGGGTTGCCAATTTTGTGCTGTGTCTTGTTGCCGCGCTGGCGGCCAGCAAGGGCACGGCGTACCGCTATCCGTTTTCGCTGCGCTTGGTTAAGTGAACACGTTTTGAAATTAAAAGGCAGCCTGAAAACGTATTTGAAATGCTGTTTTAGCTTTGCTGAAACTCGCTTCGCTCGTTTTCAGGCTGCCTTTGGGTTTGCGCAATGGACAACAAAAACGTTTACACAAATGGACTAAAAAAATCCCCCAAAATAACTACCCCGCCCATCCGCCATAACCACTATAATCCCAACACAAATCCTAACAAACCCTTACACATCAAAACGAAAGCCAACCATGTCGCTCACGCCGATTGCCGAACTGCAAACCATCATCCAAAACCACATCGCCCGCCGCCCGCTTGCCCTTGCCAGCGAAAGCGTGCCGCTTGCCCAAGCCGCTGGGCGCGTGTTGGCGCAAGATGTGGTTGCGCCCGTTGCCATTCCCAGCAGCCACGTTTCTGCGATGGATGGCTACGCGCTGCCGCAAGCCGCGAGCGCACACAGCAGCCTGAAAATCGTTGGCGAATCTGCGGCGGGCAAGCCGTTTACAGGCAGCCTGAAAACGGGCGAGTGCATCCGCATTATGACAGGCGCAACCGTGCCCGCTTGCTGCACCACCGTTATCATCCAAGAAAACGTTGCCCGCGATGGCGACCAGATTGTGCTGCAACAAGACGCGCCCGCCGCCGCCAACATCCGCTACGCGGGCGAAGAAATCCAAGCGGGGCAAACGCTGTTTACCGCAGGGCGCATTCTTCGCCACGCCGACATCATGGTGCTTGCCGCACAAGGCATCGCCAGCGTGCTGGTGCAGCGCAAACTGCGCATCGCCGTTTTGTCCACAGGCAACGAGCTTGCCGAAGCGGGCAGCCCCATCGCCGCGCATCAAATTTACGACAGCAATCGCCCCATGCTGCACAGCAAGCTGCGCGATTGCCCCGCCGACATCATTGACTTGGGCAAGCTGCCCGACAACCTAGCCGCCACCGTGCAAATGCTGCACCAAGCCGCCGAGCAAAGCGATGTGGTGATAACATCGGGCGGCGTGTCGGTGGGCGATTATGATTATTTGCGCCAAGCCGTTGCCCAAGTGGGCACGATTCATCACTACAAAGTCGCCATGAAACCGGGCAAACCTTTTGTGTTCGGGCAACTGGGCAGCGCGTGGTATTTTGGTTTACCGGGTAATCCTGTGTCGGGCTTTGTCGGCTTTGATGTGTTTATCCACGCTGCCCTTTGGCAGATTGCGGGCGCGGCGCACGGTCCCCAGCCGTTGCGTTTTCAGGCTGCCTTAACCGCCCCCGTGCGCAAAGCCGCAGGACGCGCCGATATTCAACGCGCCATCATCAGCCAAACCCGCGATGGCGCATGGCAAGCCGCCCCCGCAGGCAAGCAAGATTCCCACCGCATTTTGGGCGTGAGCCAAGCCAATGCTTATATGATATTGCCCCAAGAGTGCGGCGATTTGGCAGCGGGGGCGAGCGTGATGGTGCAGCCGTTTGACGAAGCGTTTTTGTAGTCGCCATTGCTGTTTCAGGCTGCCTGATTGTGCGCGTGGGCAAATAGGCAGCCTGAAAAAACAAATTCAAATAATCATCACGCTTAAACTTGTTTACAACCATAACACCACCCCAAAGGCAGCCTGAAAAACCAAACACAATAAAGGCAGCCTGAAACCCAAGGCACACACCATGACCACCCTAATAGACCCCTACCACCGCCGCCTAAGCTACCTGCGGCTTTCCATCACCGACCTGTGCAACTACCGATGCAGCTACTGCCTGCCCAACGGCTACCAAGGCAAAGCCAAGCCCAACGAGCTCACGTTGTCCGAAATTCAAACCATCGCCGCCGCCTTTGCCCAAAGCGGCACGCGCAAAGTGCGGCTCACAGGCGGCGAACCTACCCTACGCGCCGATTTGCCCGACATCATCGCCGCCATCCACGCCCAGCCGCAAATCCAACACATCGCGCTCACCACCAATGGACACCAGCTAGGCAAAAATTTCCCCGTTTACCGCGACGCAGGATTAAGCAAACTCAACATCAGCCTAGACAGCTTCAACCCCGAAACCTTCCAAAAAATCACCGGCAAAAACCAAAGCCAAACCATCCTGCGCGACATAGAAACCATCCTAAACACAGGTTTCACCAGCATTAAAATCAACACCCTATTGCTGCGCGAACACGCCCAAGAAACCCTACACGACGCGCTGGACTACATCCGCAGCCGCCCCATCGCCCTGCGCTTTATAGAACTGATGCAAACAGGCGACAACCCCACCTACTTCCAACAGCAACACCAAACCGCCGCGCAACTAGAACGCAACCTTATCGCCCAAGGCTGGCAACTGCAACCGCGCCAACCCCACGCCGGCCCCGCCCGCGAATACAGCCACCCCGACTACATCGGCAACATCGGCATCATCGCCCCATACAGCCAAGATTTCTGCACCACCTGCAACCGCCTACGCATCACCGCCCAAGGCAAAATGCACCTCTGCCTATTTGGCAGCGTCGCCCACGACCTGCGCCCCTATTTGCACGACGTAGGCAGCCTGAAAAACCAAATCGCCCAGCTTGTCCAACAAAAGCCCGAACACCATTACTTGCACAACAAAAAAGTCGGGCTGATTACCAACCTGTCCATGACAGGCGGCTGAATCATCATTTTTCAGGCTGCCCCAACCACACAGAACATAAGCCGTTTTCATGGCGTTGCGCCGCCATACCCACGCCCAGCAGCCCAACCGTTCGCGCCTTAAAAACAAGCGCGCGACCCCAAGCCATTTTAGCTCCGCTGAACTTCGTTTCAGGCTGCCTCACACCTGAAGCAGCCTGAAACCTAAAATGGAGCGGCGACGGCTCGTCGCCAAATGGCAAACCGCATAGGTATAAACGATTTCAGGCTGCCTTAATTGCCTGATGCAGCCTGAAAAAAACAAAACCGCTCGATGTTGAGTCAAACGATTTTTCTACTGGATAGATTGAATTTCAGGCTGCTTTCAACTACAAAACACTAACCCTTTCAGGCTGCCCAATCATGTAACCCAAAGCAGCCTGAAATCCCACCTCACCAACCACCAACATCATAAGGAGCTCCCCATGGCCGCCCCCAACTTCCGCCCCCTCAACATCCACATCCTCACCGTAACCGACACCCGCAGCAGCAAAGAAGACGGCAGCGGCGACTACCTCGCCCAAGCCCTGCAACAAAGCGGGCACATTCTCCATTCCCGCGACCTCTGCCGCGACGAAAAATACGACATCCGCGCCCGCATCTCCGTTGCCATCGCCCATCCCAGCATCCAAGTCATCCTGATTACAGGCGGCACAGGCATGTTTGACCGCGACATCACCCCCGATGCCGTCTCCCTGCTGTTTGACAAAACCATAGACGGCTTCGGCGAAATCTTTCGTGCCATTTCGCTGAACGAAATCGGCATGTCCACCATCCAATCGCGCGCCATCGCAGGCATCGCCAACCGCACGCTCATCTTCTGCCTCCCCGGTTCCACCAACGCCTGCCGCACCGCATGGGAACAAATCATCCAACCCCAGCTAGACCCTCGCATCAACGCCTGCGGCTTCACTCGCGTGTTTAATTCTTGGGATAGAGCGTAAACGCGTTTTCAGGCTGCCTTTGGCTATGGTTAAGGCAGCCTGAATTACTACATAAATACACATTTTTTCTTTGAGCAAGATAAAGGGGGTAGTTATGAAATACAAAACTTATGGTGAGAACGTTTTCAATATTGACGAACAGGCATTTCTGACTGCTTGGCAGAGAGATGATCAGTTTAAATTCGTATATGAGAACTGCACGGTTATCTTTATTCATCAACCAAAAATTAAAAATTTGGTGGATACGCATATTGATTTGCTTTTGATTGTGGCAGTAGAAGATGTGCCAAGGCGTTTCGTCAGATTTGATAACGAACATTATTTTAATAACATTATCATGCCGATACGCTTTATTAGGGATTATACCGATCAGCCAGTACGCATCAGCCATAATGGTGGGGATTTAAGTTTGTTGATGGTAGATGACAAAATGGATATTGAAGTCAACGATATTGTTTCCAATTTGACATTTGCAACAAAACAATATCTTGAATCTGTTTGGGATGTAGAAAAGTTGAAAATTTTCCCGTTGGTGTGGGTAATAAGTCCGAATAAACAATCCTATGATTTTCAAAACGGGAAGGTGATTTATGCCCCTGAGTTTGGCTTTTATGAATGGAAAGCCTGTTTGGCATTCGGTATCCGTGAGCATATTACATCGTTTTGGGGATGGAGAAATATAACAGCGAATAGTCATAAAAACCTGTATCCCAAGATGGATGAGCAAATTGAATCACTACTTAAACGGATTGAAAATGATCAGAAAATTGGTGCATTAACCAAGAAAAAACTGGATCAAATTGCTGAAAATAAACATAAAGACGATAAAGAGTATGAAAAATATCTTAGCCAAAAGAATTCGTTGGACGATGGCGAATTTGTATTGGGTGTACAAATTAAGCAGAAAAAATTGGAAAACCGAATTTTGGCATATCCGCAATTGGACAAACATTTGGTGTTGATTAGTGGCAAAGCGGGAAGCGGTAAAACAACGGAACTGATGTTGCTGATGAAAAAAGCGGTTTCGGATAATAAAAGAGTACGGGTGTTTATGTATAACCGTATGTTGAAATATGAATTTGATATAGCGGCGCGAAAATTATGGAAAACGTCTCCCAATCAAATTTTGATCCGCACGATACATCAGCAAATTTATAAAATGACTGCGCATCACACGGCTGGTTTGCGTCTTTGTCAGATCATGGGCATTTCAAGAATCAAACAGTTATGTAGTGACTTGGATAGAAAATTTAACTATATAAACGAGATTGTGGAAAAATATTTTCCAGCCAGTCAAGCGCATATTTTGTCTAAATTAAGCGCGGCGGAACGTGAGATTTATTTGAAATTTTCCAATAGTAAAAATGAACGGGATTGGCATAATGAATGGAAGGGGGAATTGCAAAGACAAAAAGACAAAATTTCGGGATTGGTCGGCAAAGATATTTTTCTGACTGATTATTTCCAAGTTGTGCGTAATTTGATGATGGCAATCAATGAGCCAGATGTTTTATTTGATTATTTGAAAATTGATGAGTTGTCTGATGAAGAATGGCATGAATTGTGGGAAAAACAAGGAGATTATTTGCATGGGAAGTCTAGGCGTGATGCGTTTAAAGAACGTATTAATCGTTCACTAGGTGGATTTCGCAGTGCATTTGATGTGTTGCTGATTGACGAAGGGCAGGATTTTCATGCCTTAGAGCGAGATTGGATACTTCAATTTTTTGGGCGAGAAAATATTGTTGTCAGCACAGGCGGGCAGGAGCAGCTTGTCCGCCTGACCGAGCCTTGCGATTGGACGGTATGTTCGTCTTATCGTTTTAATCAAGAGCAGCAGAAACTGGAAGTAATACAGACACAAAAAAACAGCGTTTTTGAAATTAAAAAACAGAAAAAAAGTTATCGCTTGAAGCCTGAATTGGTTAATTTGTGCAATTTTATTGCAACGCATTATGAAATTGATTTGGGCTTGGAATGTGAAATGCACAATGGCGATATGGGACGCGTGTTTATAGATTACGGGAACGGATCGGGTGGAATGGGAGAACAATTGCGTGCTGTTGTTCAGGCGTGCAAAGGTGAAGGAGAGAGAAATCAATTGTCACCGTATGAAAGCATGATGTTTTTAATGAACTCGGGAAGCGATGTATTGTTTAATAAAATGAAAGTTTCATCAAAAAGGATGCAGATTAACGAACATGACAATGTGGAAGAATATGAGTCAGACAATATCAATCTGAATTGCAGGCTGCCTGAAATGCTATCTATGAATAATGAAGAGTTTTATTGGTATTTTGCAGGCAACCAAGATGAACCGATACACGGGAAGTATCGCGGTCTGTATTATGAGTCTTGCCGAGGTTTGGAAGCGTGGTCGGTTTTCTGTTTGGAAATTGACGCATTCTTTGAAATGAAAAAGCAAGAGGAACAGGCAGCACAATATTTGGCAAATGATCTGTTTTTAGATGAAGAACAGCGCAGAACGCGTTATGCAGCGCATTGGGTATTGCTGGCATTAACACGGGCGATTGATACTTTGTATATCCATGTAAAAGATTCGGCATCTGAGTTGGGGCAGCTGCTCATAGCATATCAGCAAGCACAAAAACAGACTTAACATTAAAACATCTCCACTGGTGTGGAATTCATATTTTTGTATTTTGTTTCCAATTTACTTTTTTATTTTTTTTTTTTAGTTGAGTGGTATAAAACTTCAAAAAAATCATGCTTACTACCAATACATCTCCCCTTCTTATCCTTTGCGGCGGACAAAGCAGCCGCATGGGCAGCTCCAAAGCCCTGCTGCCCTACCGCAACCGCCCCCTAATCGCCCACCAAATCACCAACGCCGCCCCCCATCGCCCCGTGTGGCTCGCCGCCGACCAGCACCGCTACCCCCACACCGCCCCCGCCCAATATCTCCCCGACCAACTCCCCCACAAACAAGGCGCACTCTCCGCCATCGCCCCCGCGCTCGCCCAAGCCCAAGCCCAAGGCCACGCAGGGCTCTACATCCTATCCTGCGACACCCTAATCCCCCCCGAAGCCCTAATCGCCCAACTCAACACCGCCGCCCGCAGCCCCATCTTCGCCCAAGGCATCACCGCCCTGCAAGACGGCGAACAACTGCTCCCCCTGCTCGCCCACTGGTCAACCCAACTCGCAGGCAGCCTGAAAACCACCGTCGCCCAAGGCAACAAGCGCGTGCAACACTACGTCCAATCCCAGCCCCACCAAACCATCCCACTGCCCCACGCATGGCGCACCATCGCCCACTTCAACACCCCACAAGAATACGCCCAAGCCCAACACGCCGCCGAGCAACTCAATATCTACGCCGATGCCAATTCTTAGCCAGAGCACGCGTCTTGCCGCGTACCACGCTGGTGTAGCCCAAACGCCCGCCGATTCAATCACCATCCCCCAGCCCCAACTCTTTTCAGGCTGCCCTTACACGCAAAAATAAAGTGGTATCAAAAAAGTATGCTGGCTTGATGATGGTTGATAGCAAGCAACATTGGTTAAAAATCCTGCTATCTGTTCCTTCTCCCGCTGGCGGGGGAAGGCTAGGATGGGGGTGGTAAACGGATTAAACAGCCACCCTTAACAACAGTACAGCATACTTTTAGCGCACCGCCCAAAAATAAAAAGCAGCCTGAAACGAAGTTCAGCGTAGCTAAAACCCACCACCCAAAAAGGCCCCCCATGCCCCTTACCCACCTAAACGAACACGGACACACCCACATGGTCGATGTCTCCGCCAAGCAAACCACCCAACGTACCGCCATCGCCGAAGCCAGCGTCTTCTTCCCGTCCGAAGTCTATGCCCAAATCCAAGCCGCGCACGGGCAAACCGCCAAAGGCACCATCACCGAAATCGCCCGCATCGCAGGCATCATGGCCGCCAAAAACACCGCCGCCATCATCCCCCTATGCCACCCCATGATGCTAGAACGCTGCCAAATCCACATGGCATACCAAGACCACAACCACAGCCTACACATCCGCGCCGAAGTCGCCGTAACCCACAAAACAGGCGTAGAAATGGAAGCCCTTACCGCCGCCACCGCCGCCGCGCTCACCGTGTACGACATGACCAAAGCCCTAAGCCACAACATCACCATCAGCAACGTGCAACTGGTGCACAAATCAGGCGGCAAAAGCGACTTCAACCGCTAAACCCAAGGCAGCCTGAAAAGTAAAATGGAGCGGCGACGGCTCATCGCCCAATAACTCGTTCAACAAAGCAAACGGTTGCGCCTATACGCCCAATGCCGGCAAGCCGCCAACGTTACACAGCTTTCAGGCTGCCTTTTGCTGGCTAGATTAAGGCAGCCTGAAAAGACAAAAAAGTAGAGTAGGGCGGGCAACTCGCTTGCCCACCAAAATACCCCAACAACAGTAGGCAATAATTTGCGCCATCCCACGCCTAAACGCGGGCGTAATGATTAGGCAGCCTGAAACCACCCCCCAACACCCGCACAACAAAAAGCAGCCTGAAAACGCATTCACACGTTTTCAGGCTGCCTATCCATCTCAAACTACTTTTTCACCGCCAGCACCACCGCCGAAGCCTTAAACAACGCTGTCGCCGTTTGCCCCACTTGCAAATGCAACACATCCGCGCTGTGCAGCGTGATCCCCGCGCTTACCGCCAAGCCATCTGCATCCAATTCCACCACCGCGTTTACCGTGCCACGATGGATGGCGCGAATCGTGCCGCGAAGCTGGTTGCGCGCCGAAAACGCATAGCCATCCGCATCCGTTGCCAGCAGCACGCTGCCCGCTTTCACCAACGCCAGCACGCTTTTGCCCGCCGCCAAATCCAGCCCCGCCACGCTCTCGCAAGTAATCGCCGCCGCAATTTCCTTGCCGCCCGCCAACGCAATGATGATTTCGCTGTTCACCGCGCCATTTTTAATGCTTTTTACCGTGCCTTCAAATTGATTACGCGCACTTGTTTGCATGATGTGTCCTTTGTGTGTGGTTGAAAAAGGGCGCATGGTAACCCAAGCCCAAGGCAGCCTGCAACCGCCTGCCATGTCCAACCCAAAGCAGCCTGAAACCGTATTACACGTTTTCAGGCTGCTCATCATCACAGAGTTTACAGCTTATTCAGCTCCAACCACGCTTCAATATCCTTGGGCGACATTTCCCCCTTGTCTTCCTTATCCAGCTTGTTGATTTGCTTGCCGCCGCTGTATTTCGCCAGCACAGGCGTGCCGAGCAAGCCATATTGCTGTTTAAACGCCGTCCACGCGGGTTTGTCCTGCTGCAAAAAATGCACGTTCACAAAATACAGCTTGCCGCCGAGTTTATGCTCCTTGATGTAACGCTTGAAAATCGGTTCAAACGCGCTGCAATCGCCGCAGCTGGGCCGCCCGATGTAGGCGTAAAACGTATCGCCTTTGGCAACCTTCGCCTTGAAACTGTCCACCGTTAAGCTATCCAGTTGAAAATACATATCGGTGTATTGTTTTTCCAGCTCGCTGGTGCGCTGGGCAGAAAGTTTCACCGCCATCTCTTTTTCCGCCAGCTTGGCGTTAAGCTGTTTGATTTCATCGGCTTGACTACTATTTTGCTGGGCGCAAGCGGCTAAAACCAGCGCAAGACTGGCAGCGAATAAAGCGGATTGGGTTTTCATATTGAACTCCTTTTCGTTGGATGATAAGAACCTGTATTCACTATTTTCATAGGCATCTTTAATGCCCTAGAAACGCGGCTACCGCGTTAAAAATGCGCGCGAGGTGTCCAACCTTGCTGTGCTTTTTGCCTTGTATCCACGCTTTTATGTCATCAAATCTGCCTATGAAAATAGTGAATACAGGTTCTAAGAAAATTATACGCTTTCAGGCTGCCTGAAAATTGTTTTAAGTCAAGTGGTTGGGATTTTAGAGAGAATACAGAGCAAGAAAGATAGGCTGGGCGATTGGGCGGTATATTGTTTTCAGGCTGCCTTTGCGAAACGCCTAACAGCAGCCTGCGTAGCGAAGCTAAAAATAAGAACCTGTATTCACTATTTGCATAGGCATCTTTTATGCCCTAAAAACGCGG
>NZ_JAUMZV010000016.1 GCF_030527935.1 Kingella sp. (in: b-proteobacteria) | reverse complement strand
TAGGGGAAATTCTAACTTAATGTGAATTTCCTGAGTTATCTAGGACAGCCCCTAATATTTTTTAATAAAGCTCTACTATGCCCTTCTGCTTGGTTAAATAATTTAGCAGACACGGTTATTAATCGAATTTTATCTTCATAGCTGCTGTTTTGATAAAGTGCGGTTTCACGCAGGGGATCAAGAATAACTTTTTTAATTTTAGCAATTTGCTTTACATCGTAGCTATGTGTAAAGGCAATACCTTCATCAGAAGCTAAAAAAGCATTTACAGCTGGCTGAATTTTTGCTGGTAACGGTGCTTTCCCATCCTTTCTGATTTCTTTACCTGTTCTAGCTATTTTATTGATAAATAAATCAATCTCTTTATCCTCAAAAGCCAAGTTAGGTTGATGACTTAATGCCCATCTTTGTGTTGCATGGATTAAATAGGGCGTAGTATCTTTTCTTTGCCCTAAATCATTTTGCATCATGCTAAAAGAATAGCCGCTATTGTCGCGAGGTTCTAGCATAATAATGTTTCCACTACTATCCTTTATTTCTGTGCCCGCAATAACAAGTTGGTATGCTCTTGTTCTTGCTTCGGATGCCGCACCTACGGCAAAATAGGTAATGGCAAATAGCTCATTATCTGAAATTTCATATGATTTTTGTATTGACATAACTATCCTCTCGTTAAGCAAATAAACTCATAAATTAACAACCCCCAATTTTTTTTACAGAAGCTGGCTTATTTTTTCTATCTCTATAAAACATATCAGGCTTCCCCTTTCTTTCTAAATGACTATAATCATTATTATATTTCTTGTAAATAAAATATCGTTTCAATGTATTGTTATTTTTTTTAACAAAAAAATAGTATATGTGTGAATATTTTGGACACACATCAATTAGCGTTCTATATTCATCAGGAGTGCTACATTCTTGAATAAACAGCCTATTTCCTTTAATTACTCCTCTAACTTTTCCTTCATCATAACCTTTTCCTGCTGATGCCCCTCCATTGTAAGTGCCCCATACCTTATGGTCTTTTTGCTTAAAAACATAATTTTCAGCCATATACAAATCGCGTTCACAAAGCAACTCAACAAACCCCCAATGACCCGAAAAATCAGGTATTTTTTCTTTCTGTTTCGCAAATATCTGCGAAGTAAATAGCAAGCCTAATAAACTTGTTGTTATAAACGCTATTTTCTTAACATTCATCATATTTTCATCCAAACCAAATACATTTCAGGCTGCCTAAACAATGCTCTCAGGCAGCCTGAAAATCGGTTTACGAGCGGCGCGCGTTTTTTTGCAACACCAACACTTGCTCTACTTTTTGAGCGGCAGGTTCTGCCACGGGTGCAACAGGGTTGGCAGGTTGTGCGGGCGCGGCGGTGTTGCCCACATCAGGTTCGTTGCCTGCTTGCATTCGTTTGATGTTGTCGCGATGGCGCATAATCACCAGCGCAGCCACCACCGTCAACGACCAGCCCCAGCTGGGGTGATACGGATGTGTCATCACGATAAATGCGGTAAACGGCGCACACGCGGCGGCGATTAAAGCGGCGAGCGAAGATTTTTTGAACTTAAACGCAATCGTTGCCCAAATCAACGCTACCCAAAATGCTGTCCAAAACGACATCGCTAAAATCACGCCAAAGCCTGTTGCCACGCCTTTGCCGCCTTTAAAGCCGAAGAAAATGGGATACATATGCCCCAGCACCACTGCCATCGCCGCCAAGCCCACGGTGTAATCGGGTAAGCCCAGCCAAGTGGTTAAGCAACGCGCCAAGCCAATCGCCAGCAAGCCTTTAAACGCATCGCCCAGCAGGGTAAACGCGGCGGCTTTTTTGTTGCCGCTGCGCAGCACGTTGGTTGCCCCAGGGTTGCCCGAGCCGTAGGTTTTGGGGTCGGGCAAGTTCATTTTTTTGGACACCAAAATGGCGGCTGAAATAGAACCGATTAAATACGCCACTACCGCAATCATCAATGCGAATAAGAACATACAAACACCGCGCCTTTCGTTTACAATAACAAAAATCGTGCATATTTTAACGGAACTTTAAGCAAATGGACAAAATTTTCTTACACGGCATGAAGGCGGATACACTCATTGGCGTGTATGACTGGGAACGCCAGCATAAGCAAACGCTTATCTTGGATTTAGACATTGTTTTGCCCGAAAACAGCCATCAAGACGACAACATTGAACACACCATTCATTATGGCGAAGTGTGCCAGCTTATTCGCCAAGAGCTGGCCGATTGCGATTTCAAATTGCTGGAAAGCCTTGCCGAATTTGTTGCCCAGCTTGTGTTTGAACACTATCCCACGCCGCAGCTGCGTTTGCGCGTGAGCAAGGCGGGCGTGTTGCCCGATGTGCGCGAAGTGGGCATTGAAATTGAACGCCAGCGTGTTTAAGCCGATGAACGGGATGACACACCGCAAAAGCCGTTTAGGCAGCCTGAAACGCCTTGCCAACAAGATTATCCGCTGGGCGCGGATTCGCACACGCCGCGTGATAGGCAGCCTGAAAAACCATTTGCCCGCCAAACCGCCGTTTCCTGTGATGCTGATGCTTCGGCAGTATCGTTTTGTGTGCGCCAAATTGCTGCGCTTGCTGGCGATTAAAGGGCGCACGGCGTGGATATTTTCGCCCGCCTGCCTTGCCTATTTTGTGAACGGCGAGCATCCCGAAAGCCCGAAGCGGCTGGAAGCGATTGAGTGCGTGTTGCGCAAATCGGGCTTGTGGCATTTGTTGCAAAAGATTGAAGCCCCCGAAGTAACCGATATTCAACTCGCGCGGGTGCACACGCGCAAATATTTGAATAACCTAGAAAACCAAATCCCCAGCGATGGCACGGTGAAAATTGAAGAAGACACCTATTTAAGCCGCGACACGCTCGCCGCCGCCCGCCATGCCGCTGGCGCAGCCATTAAAGCGGTGGACATGGTGATGAAAAAGCAAGCCAAAAACGCCTTTTGCGCCATCCGCCCGCCCGGCCATCACGCCCATGCCGATAAGGCCGCAGGTTTTTGTTTTATCAACAATGTTGCCGTTGCCGCCATGCACGCCATCGCCGAATACCGCTTGGCGCGGGTGGCGATTGTGGATTTTGATTTGCACCACGGCGATGGCACGGAAGACATTTTCCGCGACGACCCGCGCGTGATGTTGTTGTCATCGTTTGAGCATCCGCTGTATCCGTTTAGCGGCGTGCCGTTTACGGGCAGCAATCCGAATGTGATTAACTCGCCGCTCAAAGCAGGCGATGGCAGCGATGCGTTTCGCGATGTGGTGCGCGCCCAATGGCTGCCGCGCCTTGCCAGCTTTCGCCCGCAGATGATATTTTTTGCCGCAGGCTTTGATGCCCACCGCAACGACGATTTTGGGCATCTGAACCTAACCGAAGCCGATTATGAATGGATAACCAAAAAAATCATGCTGATTGCCAATCGCCACAGCGAAGGGCGGATTGTTTCGGTGCTAGAAGGCGGCTATAAGCTCACCAGCCTTGCCAAAAGTGCGAAAGCGCATATTGCGTGTTTGGTGAAAGCAAGTCCGTTTATTTAAGGCAGCCTGAAAAATTAAGAAATGCCGTCATTCCCGCGCAGGCGGGAATCTTGCTTAATATTTATAAACTCATGCAAAAACAAATCATTGCGTTAGCTTAACCAAGATTCCCGCCTGCGCGGGAATGACGGAGAATTGACTATTTCTTGTAGTGTTTTAGATTTTGCAAAGGTTTCAGCCTGAGAATGGATGGAAGATATTTTCAGGCTGACTATACCGTGCGCTATGGTTTATAAGGCAGCCTGAAAAAACCATCCGCCAACCCTATTTCAGGCTGCCTAATCCCCCCCCACCAAAAAAACTCTCTTACCATGAACCCCAGCAAATTCCACCGCATCGGCATACTCACCCGCCCCAACACGCCCGACATCGCCCCCGTTATCCACCAACTTATCGCCTTTTTGCACGCGCAACAGCTTGCCATCGTGATAGACAAACCCTGCGCCGACAACGGTTTAGTCAGCGAAGCCGACCAGCAGCTTTGCGCCATCAGCGACAACATCGGGCAAGATTGCGACTTGATTTTGGTGCTTGGCGGTGATGGCACATTTCTTTCCGCCGCCCGCGAAGCCGCACCCTATCGCGTGCCGCTGATTGGTGTAAACCAAGGGCATTTGGGCTTTCTCACCCAAGTGCCGCGCGAAAACATGGTGGCGGAACTGAGCAAAATGCTGGCGGGCGATTATTTGGCGGACGACTGCATCCTGCTGGAAACCACCGTGCAGCGCGGCAGCGAAACGATTTATCACGGTATCGCGCTCAATGATGTGGTGCTGTCGCGCGGAGGCGCAGGGCAAATTATTGAATTTGAAGTGTTTATCAACAACGAATTTG
This sequence comes from Kingella sp. (in: b-proteobacteria), assembly GCF_030527935.1. Lineage (GTDB taxonomy): Bacteria > Pseudomonadota > Gammaproteobacteria > Burkholderiales > Neisseriaceae > Kingella_B. The sequence goes on along the minus strand of NZ_JAUMZV010000016.1, from coordinate 45,017 downwards.
TGTACACCCAGCGCAGCGACGGCTTAATTGTGTCCACGCCCACAGGCTCAACCGCCTACGCGCTGGCGGCGGGCGGCCCGATTCTGCAAACCGCCATCCGCGCCCTGACGCTGGTGCCGATTTGCCCGCAATCCATGACCAACCGCCCGATTGTGATTGGCGATGCCAACGAAATCCGCATCCTGATTACCAAAGCGGGCGACGCGCGCGTGCATTACGATGGGCAATCGTTTGTGGATATTCAAAACATGGATGAAATCATCATCCACCTCTACCACAACGAACTGCGCGTGTTGCACCCGAATAGTTATCAGTATTACAAGACATTGCGGCAAAAATTGCATTGGGGGGAGCAGTTGATTTGAGGGAGCACGCCAAGCAATAGGCAGCCTGAAAACGAGTAAAGCGCGTTTTCAGGCTGCCTTTTTGTTACGCATCGCGCTACCCTGCCCGCCGCGCCAAAAAATCCCGCGCCGCTTCGTCTGCGCCTTCTGTCCGCTCGGCAGCGCGTACCGTTTCATCGCCCGCGCGGCAATCCAGCAAGCCTGCCAGCAGTGATGTTTTCCAAACCGCATCATCGCCGCGCAGCACCGCCGCAATCTCCGCATCAAACGCTTGCTGATGCGGGCGCAAAACCTCTGCCAGCGGCGCAGCAATCAACCAATTGCTGTCTTGCAGCCATGCCAACAGTTCGGGCAGCAGCGGGCGCAGGGTGGGCGCATCGGCGTGCACCAGCGCGACAACGGCGGTTAGGCCAAATTTGTCTTGCGGCGGTTTGATTGGCATTTTCAGGCTGCCTTTTGCCCGTCGTTCCAAAACCGAAGCGGGTACGACCATTCGTTAGACATAAAGTGCGTGCTGTATTGGTTTTGGCAGTCGGGCAGGTATTGCTCGCGCACGGAGTGTCCGTTTACTTGGAGCAAGCCTGCGTAGGAGAGGGCTTGCAGCACTTCTTGGCGGAATTTTTTGTTGCCTGTGCAATGGGGCGCGAGGGTGGTGAGTAGGTCGCTGAGGGTGGGCGGCGGGGTGCGTTGCACGGCGGCGAGAAAGTCGTCTAGCCAGCGGCTTGGGGTGTAGTCGGTTTGGGTGTAGGGCAGGGGCAGGACAAGGCAGACGTAGGGGTGGCAGTCGTGGTAGGCGGAAAAGACTTTGAAGAAGAGTTGCTTGGCGATGGCTTCGGGGGTGAGCGGTTGCGGCCAGCGGGCGATCAGGCGTTCGGCGGTGGCGTGGCGGTAGAAATGGTAGCGGGCGTATTCTTGCACGATGCTGGTGTCGCCGCGCTGGACGGCGGCGGCAAAGCGTTGTTGTAGCTCGGCTTCGTTGGTGTGGGCAAGGGCGTGCAGCACGGCTTGGGCGGCGGCATCGGGGGCGATGGGGGGTTCAGGCTGCCCATGTGGCGAAGCGGAGTGCTTAATATTGACTGCGTGGTTGATGCGGGCGATGGCGGCGGCGAAATCGGCATCGGCGGCGGGCGTTACCCAGCCCATGGCTTCGCGCCCGACTTTGTCGTAGTTCCAATGCAGTCTAAGCAGGGTGTGCAGCCATGCGGGGTCTAGGCGCATTTTCTTTGCCATGTTGGCGATGGTGCGCTTTGCGCCTGTGCTTTGGTTGATTTGGGATAGGGGGAGGGTTTGGGACATTTTGGGGCTTTCTTGGGGATATTGGGAAAAAGGCAGCCTGAAAACGGGTTTAGATGCTGTTTTAGCTTCGCTGAAACTCGCTTCGCTCGTTTTCAGGCTGCCTTTATCCATCAAACCCGCATCGTTACCGCTCAATCAAATTCTCGCCATCCAGCCGATGCAGTCGCGCAAAAATCAAGCCTGAAAACAGGGTAAAGCCGCCGATTGCCAAGAAGGTGCAGCGAAACGCGGTTTGCACATTGCCTGCCAGAGCGGGCAGCGTGGAAAAATAATGCAGCAACGCCGCGCTGATTGCCGTGCCAAAGCCCACTGCAAGCTGTTGATTTACCGACATTAAGCTGGTGCCGCTGGCGGCTTGATAAGGGCGCACATCCGCCAGCGTGATGGTGTTCATGCCTGTGAACTGGATGGAATTGCACGCGCCCAGTAGCAGCAACAGCGGAGTGAGCAGCCAAAGCGGCGTGTGGGCGGTGGGCAGGGCGAGCAGCATAATCATCGCGCCGATGATGGCGGTGTTGCTCATCAGCATTTTGCGGTAGCCAAAGCGCGTTACCAGCGGTTTCACCAGCGATTTGGCGAAAATAGACGCGGCGGCAATCGGGGCTAACGCCCAGCCCGACACGCTTGCGTTGCGCCCAAAGCCCACTTGCAGCAGCAAGGGCAGAATAAACGGCAGCGAACTCATGCCGATGCGCCCCGACAGGTTGCCCAGCAGCCCCAAGCGATAGGTGCGCACTTTGAGCAGATTTTTGTCGTACAAAGGCTCGGCGGTGCGCTTGGCGTGCCACACATAGCCCGCCAGCGCAGCGATGCCCAGCAGCATTAGACCAGCGGCAAGCCATGCTTCATCGGCGCGTTGCAGCGTTTCCACCGCCACGCTCAGCCCCACCGCACCCGCGCCAAATAACAAAAACCCTGCCAAATCAAACTTGCGCGGCGCGGCAACTTGCGCAAAATCGGGCATGATTTTGCGCGTGAGATACGCCGCCGCCAGCCCCACGGGCAGGTTAATCAAAAAAATCCAATGCCAAGAAGCGTATTCCACCAAGTAGCCGCCAACAATCGGGCCAATAATCGGGCCGATGAGCGCGGGCATCACCACATAATTCATCATGTTAATCAACTGGGTTTTGTCGTAGGCGCGCACCATCACAAGGCGCGGCACAGGTGTCATCATCGCGCCGCCAATGCCTTGCACCACGCGGGCGGCAACCAGCAGCGGCAAATTGGTGGCGGCAGCGCACAGGGCCGAGCCGAGCACAAAAATCAGCATCGCGCCAAAAAACACTTGGCGGATGCCGAAACGGTCGCTCAACCAGCCGCTTAACGGCATCAGCAGCGCGAGCGTGAGCGCGTAGGAAACCACGGCGGATTGCATTTGCAGCGGCGATTCGTGCAGGGCGGTTGCCATGGTGGGCAGCGCGGTGTTGAGCACGGTGGCATCCAGCATTTGCATGAAAACGGCGGTGGCAAGGAGCAGGGGGAGAAGACGGTGGGGGATGGGTTGGGTGGTCATGGTGGGGTTTTTTGGGGGATGGGTTCAGGCAGCCTGAAAATGGAAATGGGTGTGGACGAAAATGGGCTTTTGCTTGTGGGATAAGATGTTAGCTTCGTAGAACGGAGTTTCAGGCTGCTTTTAAACATAGCTATTTTTTGCCAGGGCAGGCGTTTCGCCGCCTACCACGAGCAGGGGCAAGCCCCTGCACCCCGTGTAGTGTCAGCCATTCTTGGTATGTTTCAGGCTGCCTTAATCCGCGCCATCGTGTTCGCAACAATGATTTGTGTTAATCATTTAACTAATGTTGTCCGTGTGAAATAGGCAGCCTGAAAATCTAAATACCGCATTTAAAAAACGTTTTAGCTTCGCAGAAACGCACTTCGCTCGTTTTCAGGCTGCCCTAACCCGCCACCCTGTTCACAAAAACAACTCAATCAAATCGTTCAAAAACCGTTGCCCCAGCGCGGTGGGGCGGAAATACAGCGGGTTGCTGTCCAGCAGCCCTTTTTGCTGGGCGGCTTGGATGGCGCGGCTGATTTGGGCGGCGTTGATGCCTGTGCGTTCGGGCAAAAATGCGCTGGGCACGCCGTCCAGCAGGCGCAGGGCGTTCATCATAAATTCGCCTGCTAAATCTTGCGGTGCGATGGGGGCGCGGCGGATGGCGGTTGCAGGCTGCTTTTGCATGGCGGCAAGGTATTCGCTGGGGTGGCGGCTGCGGCTGGTGCGTTCTATGTGGCTGTGGTAGCTGATTTTGCCGTGCGCGCCTGCGCCGATGCCGATGTAGTCGCCAAATTGCCAGTAGTTTAGGTTGTGGCGGGCGCGTTGGCTTGGGGCGGTGGCGAATGCGCTGGTTTCGTATTGGGCGTAGCCTGCGGCGGCTAGGGCGGCGTGTACGGTGTCTTCTATGTCTTGGGCGGTTTCGCTGTCGGGGATGCCTTGCGGCGGGGTGTGCCCGAATGGGGTGTTGGGTTCTAGCGTGAGATGATACGCGCTGATGTGGCTGGTGCCGTGGGCGATGGCGGCTTGGGCATCGGCTTGGGCTTGGGCGAGGGTTTGATGCGGCAGGGCATACATTAAGTCTATGTTTACGCGCTCAAAAATCTGCACGGCATCTTGGATGGCGGCGTGGGCTTCGGCGGTGTTGTGGATGCGCCCGATGCGGGCAAGGTGCGCATCGTTGAAACTTTGCACGCCGATGGATAGGCGGTTGATGCCTGCTGCTTTGAAGCTGTGGAATTTTTCGCGCTCAAAGGTGCTGGGGTTGGCTTCTAGCGTGATTTCGGCGTCGGGCTGGATTTTCACGCGGGCGCGGATGGCGGAGAGCAGCTCGTCAATTGCTTGTGCGCTGAACACGCTGGGCGTGCCACCGCCGATAAAGATGGTTTCTATCGGGCGACCCCAGATGTGCGGCAGCTCGGTTTCTAGGTCGGCAATCAGGGCTTGGATGTAGCTCTGCTCATCCAGTGTGGTTTTGATTTTGTGGGAATTGAAGTCGCAATAGGGGCATTTTTGGATGCACCATGGGATGTGGATGTAGAGCGAGAGCGGGGGCAGGGATGTGAGCGGGGTGGGCTGGAATAGGGGGGTGAGCTGCATGGTGGGATGGGGTTGAGTGTGTTTACAGGGTTTCAGGCTGCCTTTGAGTGGTGAGCATAGGCAGCCTGAAAACGATTATTTGCTGTTCATAAAAAGCAACGACAGCAAGCCGCCCGCAATCAGCGGACCAACAGGAATGCCGTTAAAAAACGTTACTCCAATCACCGTACCCACCAGCAAGCCGATAATCAGATTGGGCTGCGACTGCATCACGCCGATGCCGCGCCCCGCCAGCCACGCCACAAAAATGCCTGTGGGCACGGCGGTGAACAGCTTGATGTCTAGCAATTGGCTGATGGGCGGCAGTTGCACCTTGCCCGATACCAGCGGCGCGAGAATGCCGATGGTTAAAATCAAAATGCCCAAGCTAATCAGCGGGCGGTCGGCTTGCGGCAAATAGCGCGTGAGCACGGTTTGCTGCACCACCAGCAAGATGCTGGATGAAATCCAAATTGCGCCATTTTTGCTGAAATAGCCCAGCGCGATAAACACAATGAGCAGAATGCTAACGGGGTTAAATGTCCAGTTCATAATGCGAAGCCGTTTTCAGGCTGCCTTTGGGGGAAAAGGGGGATTGTAAACCGATGGCGGTATCCCAAAAAGTATGCTGACTTGATTATTGTTGATGGGCAGGCAGCAAGGACTAAGAACCTGTATTCACTGTTTTCATAGGCATCTTTTATGTCCTAAAAACGCGGCTACCGTGTTAAAAATGCTCGCAAGGTGTCCAACCTTGCTGTGCTTTTTGCCTTGTATCCACGTTTTTATGCCATAAAATCTACCTATGCAAATAATGAATACAGGTTCTAAAACTTCTGCAATCTGTTCCTTCCCCCGCTGGCTGGGGAAGGCTAGGATGGAGGTTGTAGGTTAAACAGCCACTCCCGCCAGCGGGAGAGAGAATTACGGCACAACATACTTTTTAAGACACCAACAAACCGATTTGCGGGGCGGGGTTATCGGGATGGCGATAAGGCAGCCTGAAAACCCATTTCGCATAGATAAAACCACTTCACAACCATTCAGGCATTTCAGGCTGCCTAATGCCCCATTTTTCGGGGTAGTCCACGCCCGTGAAATACAAACCGTCCGCCATAAACGTAGGCGGCGCGGTCAAACGGCTTTGCGCGGCAAACATCGCAGCAAACTCGTTCACGCTTAACCGCCCGCAGCCCACATACACCAACGCGCCCACAATATTGCGCACCATGTGATGCAAAAACGCATTGGCGTGAAAATCTATTTTGATTAGGCTGGGGCAGCCTGAAAACGTCAGCGCGTACATCGTTTTCACCGGCGATTTGGCTTGGCACTCGGCGGCGCGGAAGCTGGAAAAATCGTGCTCGCCCAACAGCAGCGCAGCGGCTTGGCGCATGGCGGCAACATCCAGCGGATAATGCGTCCAGCCCGCCCGCCCCACCAGCAACGGCGAGCGCACAGGCGCAGATTGCAGCAGATAGCGATAACGCCGAGCGCAGGCATCAAACCGCGCGTGAAAATCGGGCGCAACGGCTTGGGCGTGCAGCACCGCAATGCCATCGGGCAAATGCGCGTTCACACCGCGTACCCAAGCCGTGAGCGGGCGCGTGGCGTGGCTGTCAAAATGCACCACCTGTGCAGTGGCGTGCACGCCCGTGTCGGTGCGCCCAGCGGCGGTGATGGCAATGGGTTCGCCCGCAATTTGTGCGAGCGCGTGTTCCAGCGCGGTTTGGATGGTGGGGATGCCAGCGGCTTGTTTTTGGAAACCGAAAAATGCGCTGCCGTTGTAGGAAAGGGTAAGGGCGTAGCGGGTCATGGTGGGAATGGGTTACAAAATAATTGGTGTATGCTGGCTTGATGATGGTTGATGGCAAGCAGCATGGGTTAAAAATCCAGCCATCTGTTCCCTCCCCCGCCAGCGGGAGAGGGAACAGCGGTGCAGCGTACTTTATTAAGACACCACCAAATAATTTTCAGGCTGCCTTGGAGGCAGCCTGAAAACAATCACACGGTCAAACGCAAAACATCAAACCCCGCGCAACAACTCATTCACGCTGGTTTTCGCCCGCGTTTTCGCGTCCACTTTTTTCACAATCACCGCGCAATACAAGCTGTGCGAGCCATCTTTGCTGGGCAGGCTGCCCGATACCACCACCGAGCCAGCGGGCACGCGCCCATAGTGGATTTCGCCTGTTTCGCGGTCGTAAATTTTGGTGGATTGCCCGATAAACACGCCCATAGAAATCACGCTGCCTTCTTCCACAACCACGCCTTCCACAATCTCGCTGCGCGCGCCGATAAAGCAGTTGTCTTCAATAATTGTTGGCGCAGCTTGCAACGGCTCTAACACGCCGCCAATGCCCACGCCGCCGCTCAAATGCACGTTTTTGCCGATTTGCGCGCACGAGCCCACGGTAACCCAAGTGTCCACCATCGTGCCTTCGTCCACATACGCGCCAATGTTCACATAAGACGGCATCAGCACCGCATTTTTCGCCACAAAGCTGCCGCGCCGCGCAATCGCCCCTGGCACAGCACGGAAACCCGCAGCCTGAAAATCCGCCTGCGACCAATTAGCAAACTTAGTCGGCACCTTGTCAAAATAACGGTTCACGCCATCGTCCGCCAACTCGTTGTCCGCAATGCGAAACGACAGCAACACCGCCTTTTTCGCCCATTCGTTCACCAACCAATCGCCCACGCCACGGCGTTCTGCCACGCGCAACGAGCCGTTGTCTAGCTGGCGCAAGGTTTCCAACACCGCTTCCTTTACTTCGGGCTGCACATTAGCAGGTGTGATTTCAGCGCGGTTTTCAAAAGCGGTTTCAATAATTTGTTGCAAAGACATGGCTTTATCCTTATAGAAGTTGAGCAAGAAAGGCGCGATTGTAGCGCAAAAACCGTTTTTCAGGCTGCCTAATCCGCCCAATCCCTTTACAATGCCGCCTTTTTTTGGGAAACAACACAATGAAAAAAATCCTTTTTATTTGCTTGGGCAACATCTGCCGCTCGCCGATGGCAGAATATATTTTCCGCGACATGGCAGCCAAGCGTGGCATCCCCGTGCACACCGCCAGCGCAGGCACATCAGGCTGGCACGATGGCGAAGGGATGCACTGCGGCACAGCCGATGTGCTGGATGGATTGGGCATCGCTTCGCGGGATTTTGTCAGCCGCAAAATCAAAAAAAGCGATGTGAACGGCTACGATTATTTAATCGTGATGGACGACAGCAATTTGCGCGATGTGGAAAAACTGTTTGGCAGGCAGCCTGAAAAAATCTTCAAAATCACCGACCTGTTGCCCGCAAGCAGCCGCTACGACCACGTTCCCGACCCGTGGTACACAGGTAATTTCAACGAAACGCGCGATATTCTCACCGCCTGCTGCGATGCGCTGCTCACGCGCTTGCAAGATGGCGCAATGTAGCGAGCGGGGGCAAAACAAATGGTTAGCCTGCGTAATGAAATGTAATTTTCAGGCAGCCTGAAAACGGCTTGCGCTAAAATGCAGCCGCTTTTGGATAACTGGGGCGAGCGTTTTTTGCATCCTTTTCCTGCTAAACCTGCGTTTACAAGCAGACAATGATTACAAACGCAGGTTTTACGATAAAGACGCAGTTCGCCACAATGCCCGCCCTAAGTTATTCAAAGCACCCCAAATTTTCCGAAAGGACGCACGATGAAAAACATCCTATTCGCCTTGCTACTGGGCACGCTGGCTACCACCGCCCACGCAGAACTGATGTATTACGGCGACGACAGCCCAAGAATTGAACTTGACCGCGGCAGAATAGACATTGACCGCAGCGACCGCTACGACCGCCGTTACGACAGATACGACCGTTACAATCGCCGCTACGACCGCGACCGCTACGACCGCCGCTACCGCGACTATGATAATTATCGCCGCCACAATCGCCGTTACAACCGCCGAAATTATGATTACGGCTACGATTACGATAGCAACAACGGCTTCAACATCCGCTACGGCTGGGGCAACGACCGCACCCGCATTGATATGCGCTACGGCAATGACTACCGCAATCGCTATTATGATGACGACTATTACCGTTATCGCGACGGCTGGTAACACGCCCGCATAGGCAGCCTGAAAACAGAAAACACGGCTAATCGCAGGATTGCCGTGTTTTTTTGTGTTTACGATTTAAGCGATACCAAATTGAAACCTTTGCAAAACCCCCAATGACAGCCTGAAACCTAAAATGGAGCGGCGACGGCTCGTTGCCCAATGGTGGATGAAATTAGGATGGCGTTTATCATCAGCCAAAATATTGGCGTGCCATTTTCAGGCTGCCTTTGGGGAATGATTGAGGCAGCCTGAAAACGCCAAATGGTAGGGTGGGCAATTCACTTGCCCGCCAAAACGTTGAAGCTATCCGCCATGGTGGGCAAGCAAGTTGCTCACCCCACACACTGCTGCTAAGGTTTTGCAAAGGTTTTAAATTGGTTTTCAGGCTGCCTATTCCGCTCACCCCATAGGCAGCCTGAAACCCACTAAACCACCCTTGCCCGCAGCAAATCATGCATATTCAACGCCCCCACCAAACGCCCGCCATCTTCGCACACCAACAGCCCGCCAATCCGCTTCTCCTGCATCATCCGCAAAGCCTCGCTCGCCAGCTTATCGGGCGCGATAAACTTCGGCTCGCGCTTCATCACATCATCCACCGTTAGCCCCGCAAACGAATCACGCACTTCAAACAAACGGCGCAAATCCCCATCCGTCAGCACGCCTTTCAGGCAGCCTGAAACGTCCACCACCGCCAGCATCCCCAATCCCTTCTCGCTCATGGTAACAATCGCCGATTTCAACAACGTCTGCTCCGCCACCGCAGGCAATTCATTGCCCGCGTGCATTAAATCCCCCACCGTCAGCAGCAAACGCCGCCCCAAGCTCCCCGCAGGATGGCTCAACGCAAAATCTTCCGAAGTAAACCGCCGCGCTTTGAGTAACACAATCGCCAACGCATCGCCCAACGCCAACACCGCCGTGGTGCTGGATGTGGGCGCAAGGTTAAGCGGGCAAGCCTCGTGCGACACCGCCGCGCGAATATGAATATCCGCAAACCGCGCCAAGCTAGATTGCGCGTTAGACGACACGCCAATCAACACCGTATCCTTGCGCTTTAACGCAGGCAAAATCGCCAAAATCTCATCGCTCTCCCCTGAATTAGACAACGCCACCACCACATCGCCATCCACAATCATCCCCAAATCGCCATGCGCCGCCTCCGCAGGATGCACGAAAAACGCAGGCGTACCCGTGGAAGCCAGCGTTGCCGCCATCTTGCGCCCAATATGCCCCGATTTGCCCATGCCCGTAACAATCACCCGCCCACGGCAAGCCAACATCGCCTGAGCCGCGTGCACAAAATCTGCGCCCAACGCCGCCGACACTTCGCCAATCGCCGCCGCCTCGCTTGCCAAGGCATCACGCGCCCATAAAAGATATTGATGAACCATTGCCACCTCTATTTATAAAACAAATTTAACAGTTATAAAACAAATTTAACAGCATAGCTTTGCTTTGCTGCGTTGTCTCATCCCATTTGATATTTAATATTATTTGCAATAAACCATTTTGCCGTTCCAAATGAGAATTATTTGACTAAAAACAAGATTTTATCACAACAGTTTGGCAAAACTTCGCCCGCAAAAAAGCAAAAATAAAACAAGCATATAGCGCGGTTTAGAGTCGGTGCCTAAAAAATAATATTGTATGAATATTCAGGCTGGATGATAATAACGAAATCACACAAAACTGTGATTTTCCTATGATTTTGGAGATAGGAAACCGTTTAACTTACCCATGCTATAAAAGGATAAAACCATGACACTCGTGTATTGGACACAAGACCTTAACACAGGCTTTGCCGATGTGGATGAACAACATCAAATTCTTGTTGACCACTTTAACAAACTAGACGACGCATTCAAATCCGCCGACTACGAAGCCACCAAAAAAGAACTGCAAGATTTGATTGATTACACCATCTATCACTTTGGCGAAGAAGAAAAAATGCTGGAACAAGCCAACTACCGTATGACCGAGCCACACAAAAAAGTACACGCTAACTTTGTTAAAAAAATGGGCGAATTGCAAGGCCGCTTTGAAAACGGCGACATCACCGCCTTGCAAGAAGTGTTGGATATGTGCGATGGCTGGCTGTTCCGCCACATCCGCTTAAACGACCACGGCTACATCGCCGATGTAAAAGCCGCTGGCGTGCGCTAAACCAGCCACAAAAAGCGTTTTGCAAACCGATTGCGAAACGCTTTTTTGTTTGGGTGATGATGTTGGTGATTATGAGATTACCGTTTTCAGGCTGCCTATTGCGCCCACCATTAGGCAGCCTGAAAACCGTTTCGGCAGAACCCACCCCCCCAAGCCAATAAACCGCCCCTACCCAAATTGTAAAAAAACCTTTACGATTGCCCCTTTTCACGCCACAGCAAAGGAAAACAGCATGACCACCATCAAACAAGTCAAACAACTCGGGCAACAAATCTGGCTAGACAACCTATCGCGCAGCTTGGTGCAAAGCGGCGAGCTGGGGCAATTTCTTGCTGACGGCGTGTGCGGCGTAACGTCCAATCCCGCCATTTTCCAAAAAGCCTTTTCATGCGACGCGCTCTACACGCCCGAAATCGCCGCCTTGAAACAGCAAAACCAAAGCCCCCAAGCCATCTACGAAACCCTTGCTATCGCCGATGTGCAAGCCGCGTGCGATGTGTGCCGCGCCGAATACGACAGCTCAAACGGCAAAACAGGCTTTGTGAGCCTAGAAGTTTCCCCCGAGCTGTCGCACGATGTTGCCCGCACCATCGCCGAAGCGCAACGCCTGTGGGCAGCCATCAACCGCCCCAACGCCATGATAAAAATCCCCGCCACCGATGCAGGTTTGGAAGCACTCACCGCCCTTGTCGCCAGCGGCATCAACGTCAATCTCACGCTATTATTCTCGCGGAAACAAACACTTAAATCCTACGCTGCCTACACCGCAGGCTTAACCCAACTCGCAGCCAACGGCGGCAACCTTGCGCAAATTCAAGTGGTCGCCAGCTTCTTTATCTCGCGCATTGACAACGCACTGGACGGCACGCTGCCCGAACACCTGCGCGGCAAAATCGCCATCGCCCTAGCCAAAGCCGCCTATCAAGATTGGTACGACTACTTCGCCAGCCCCCAATTTGCCGCCCTTGCCGCGCAAGGCGCACACCGCGCGTCGCTGTTGTGGGCATCCACAGGCGTGAAAAACCCCGACTACCCCGCCACGCTGTATGTGGACGCGCTGATTGGCGAACACACCATAAACACCGTGCCCGATGCCACGCTCAAAGCCTTTATCGCCACAGGCACAGCCGCGCGCACCCTGCCCGAAAACATCCCCGCCGCGCTCGCCCAGCTTGCCGAAGCCGAAAAACTGGGCATAGATTTAGAAACCTTGGCAACGCGCCTGCAAAACGACGGTTTGAAGCAGTTTGAAGAAGCCTTTGCCAAGCTGCTCGCGCCATTGGCAGCCTGAAAAGGTATGAGCGTGGTTTCGCCGTTTTCAGGCTGCATCAGCATCCCAAAGGCAGCCTGAAAAAGCATAGATGATGGCGTTTGACCATTTTCATGGCGTTGCGCCGCCATACCCACGCTTTGAGTGCGCAGGTTGAAATACCCTTTTCAGGCTGCCCAACCATTGCAAAGGCAGCCTGAAACGTTTGCGAAATCTAAAATAAAACAAGCGATGTAGGGTGTGCAGCTTGCTGCGCACGCGGTTGGCAGAAACGCAGTTCAGCGCAGCCAAAACAAACAAAGCAAAAACCGTAGCCAAAACCATTTTCAGGCTGAAAACTTTGCAAAACCCAAAACGCAACAAGAAATAGTCAATTTTCCGTCATTCCCGCGTAGGCGGGAATCTTGGTTAAATTTATACAATGGTTTGTTTTTTCGTAGATTCTTGAATATCAAACAAGATTCCCGCCTACGCGGGAATGACGGCATTTCTTACTTTCAGGCTGCTGTTAGGGTTTTGCAAAGGTTTCAGGCTGCCCTAACTCCACCCATTCCCAAGGAAACCACCATGCAAAAAGTCATCGCTATTGACGGCCCATCCGCATCAGGCAAAGGCACCATCGCCGCCCGCGTTGCCGCCGCGCTGGGCTGGGCATACCTTGATTCAGGCGCACTCTACCGCCTAACCGCCTTGCACGCGCAAAATCAACACGCCGATTGGGCAGACGAAGCCGCCGTCGCCGCGCTTGCCGCCCAACTGCCCGCCGAATTTCGTGGTCAAACCGTGCTGCTCAACGGACAAGACGTAAGCCAAGCCATCCGCAGCGAACGCATCGGCATGGGCGCGTCTGCCGTTGCCAAACTGCCCGCCGTTCGCGCCGCGCTGTTGCAACGCCAACGCAGCTTTTTAACCGCGCAAGGCTTGGTAGCAGACGGGCGCGACATGGGTTCAACCGTGTTCCCCGAGGCCGCGCTCAAAATTTTCCTGACCGCCAGCGCGCAAATCCGCGCCGAACGCCGCGCCAAACAAATCGGTGTAGCGGTAAACAGCCCCGCATTCGCGCAAATTCTCGCCGATATTGAAGCCCGCGACGAAGCTGACCGCAACCGCGCCGCCGCCCCCTTGCAGCAACTGTCCGATGCCAAGCTGCTGGACACATCCCACCGCAGCATAGAAGACACCGTGCAGCAAGTGCTGGATTGGTATCACGCTAGCCAAAAGGCAGCCTGAAACGCAGTAAACACCTTATCGCCCAAAATAACAGCAAGCCTTTTAACCGCGCTAAACTGCGTTTCAGGCTGCCTAATTCAACCATCCAAAGGCAGCCTGAAACACGCGCTTCAACATTCCCCAGCATAAAAAACACACCCCACCTGCGCAAAAAGCACACCCCCATTTTCAGGATGCCCACTTGCTCCCAATAAATCTCCATCACCAAAAAACACACAAAAAAACAGCCTTCTACCCTACACAAAAACCAAAAAGCGCGTATAATGCGCCGTTTTCCTTTTCCAGCGCAGCCCCGTTTAGGCAGCCTGAAACCACCTTGTTTATGAGCCAAGGGCATAAGCAAATCAACCAACCCAACCCCGCACACCTTGGCGGTGCATTGAAAGCAAAACCAAACATGGAAAATTTTGCCCAGTTATTGGAAGAGTACTCTAACACCCAAGAAATGAACTATGGCGAAGTGATTACCGCCGAAGTAGTGGACATCACCGACAAATTCGTCATCGTGAACGCAGGCTTAAAATCAGAATCGCTGATTGACATCGCCGAGTTCAAAAACCCCTTGGGCGAACTGGAAGTTAAAGTAGGCGATTTCGTAACCGTAACCATTGAATCCGTAGAAAACGGCTTTGGCGAAACCAAACTCTCACGCGAAAAAGCCAAACGTGCAGCCGATTGGATTACCTTGGAAGAAGCCATGGAAGACGGCGAAATCCTATCAGGCGTTATCAACGGCAAAGTAAAAGGCGGCTTGACCGTGATGGTTAACAGCATCCGCGCCTTCTTACCGGGTTCTTTGTTGGACGTACGCCCCATCAAAGACACTTCACAATTTGAAGGCAAAGAAGTTGAGTTCAAAGTCATCAAATTGGACCGCAAACGCAACAACGTAGTCGTATCCCGCCGCGCCGTGCTAGAAGCCACTTTGGGCGAAGAACGCAAAGCTCTGATGGAAACCTTGCAAGAAGGCACCATCGTAAAAGGCATCGTGAAAAACATCACCGACTACGGCGCATTCGTAGATTTGGGCGGCATCGACGGCTTGCTGCACATCACCGACCTAGCATGGCGACGTGTGAAACACCCAAGCGAAGTGCTGGAAGTGGGCAAAGAAGTAGAAGCCAAAGTATTGCGCTTTGACCAAGACAAACAACGCGTTTCCTTGGGCTTGAAACAACTGGGCGAAGACCCTTGGGAAGGCTTAGCTCGTCGCTATCCACAAGGCTCACGCCTGTTCGGCAAAGTGTCTAACCTAACCGATTACGGCGCATTTGTAGAAATTGAACAAGGCATCGAAGGTTTGGTTCACGTTTCCGAAATGGATTGGACCAACAAAAACGTACACCCAAGCAAAGTCGTGCAACTGGGCGACGAAGTGGAAGTGATGATTTTGGACATCGATGAAGACAAACGCCGCATCAGCTTGGGCATGAAACAATGTCAAGCGAACCCATGGTTAGAATTTGAAGCCAACTACAACAAAGGCGACAAACTCAAAGGCGCGGTTAAATCCATCACCGATTTTGGCGTGTTTGTGGGCTTACCAGGTAACATTGACGGCTTGGTGCACTTGTCTGATTTGTCTTGGACTGAATCAGGCGAAGAAGCGGTTCGCAAATACAAAAAAGGCGAAGAAGTGGAAACCGTTGTGTTGGCGATTGATGTTGAAAAAGAACGCATTTCTTTGGGCATCAAACAGCTTGAAGGCGACCCATTCAACAACTTCTTGTCTGTAAACGACAAAGGTGCGTTGGTGAAAGGAACAGTGAAATCTGTTGAAGCCAAAGGCGCAGTGGTTGCCTTGGCAGACGAAGTGGAAGCCTACTTGCCTGCATCCGAATTTGCTGTCGACCGCGTGGAAGACTTGACCACCAAGCTGAACGAAGGCGACGAAGTAGAAGCCATCATCTTGTCGGTTGACCGCAAAAACCGCAGCATTAAATTGTCTATCAAAGCCAAAGACCGCAAAGAAGACCAAGATGCGTTGAAATCCATCAACGCCGCCAGCGCAGTCAATGCAGGCACAACCAGCTTGGGCGATTTGCTTAAAGCATCTTTGAACAAAAGCTAAATAAGGTAAAACACAATGACCAAATCAGAGTTAATGGCTCGCTTGGCTGAATTGTTTATTGAAAACAACGAAGGCACGGAGCTACAAGCCAAAGACATTGAATACGGCGTAAAAGTTTTGGTGGACACCATGACTCGCTCGCTTGCAAAAGGTCAGCGTATTGAAATTCGCGGGTTTGGTAGTTTTGACTTGAACTACCGCCCGCCCCGCGTTGGACGCAATCCGAAAACAGGCGAACGAGTGGAAGTGCCCGCCAAGCGCGTGCCCCACTTTAAACCAGGTAAGGAATTGCGCGAACGCGTGGACCAAGCCTTCGCAGCTTGATACGTTTATTGGTTTGCTTATGATGAAGAAACCGTATCTTTTGGGATACGGTTTTTTTGTTGGGCGGCGATGATAGGCAGCCTGAAACCTAAAATGGAGTGTCGGCTCACCGCCTTGTATAAAACTTAATTGAAACGACTATAAACATCGCATGACTGATTTGCCAAAATGTCGGCGAGCCGCCGATGCTCCATCGGTTACAGGTTTTGCAAAGGTTTCAGGCTGCCTTAATCGCCTGACGAGACATAAAAGGCAGCCTGAAAACCCATCCATCCAACAAAAAACCATTTGGCGAAACAGCAAACGGTTTTGTTTTCAGGCTGCCTTATCATGGCGACAACGCTAAATATTCGCCGTGAGCCGATTTCTTAACCAGCGCACCGTTTCGGCAATCTCGCCCGCCAGCAAGCCAATGGGTCCGACTTGCATATACGCCAAAATCTCCGATGCCGCGCCGTGCAGCCAAACTGCTGCCGATACGGCTTCTTCCGCCGCAATGCCTTGCGCCAGCAAGCTGCCCACAATGCCCGATAGCACATCGCCGCTGCCTGCGGTTGCCAAGCCTGCGTTGCCTGTTTTGTTAATGTGCAAAAAGCCACGCGCCGATGAAATCACGGTTTCATGCCCTTTTAAAATGCACCACGCGCGATAGCGGTTGGCGATTTCACGCGCCGCCCATGCGCGGTTGCTTTGCACTTGGCTGGGGCTGACATCCAGCAAATGCGCGGCTTCACCAGGGTGGGGCGTGAGCACCAAATCGGTGTGCCGCGCGGGCGGGAACAATTTGGGATGGTTCACCAGCAAATGTAGCGCGTCCGCGTCTAGGATAAGCTGCGGATGGCTGCTGTTCCAGATGGCGTGCAAGGCGCGGGCGGCGGATTCGTTTTGCCCCAAGCCGCAGCCAATCACCCATGTGTTGATGTGGTCGCGCTGAACCGTTCGCGCGGCAGAATCTAGTATTAATTCGGGATGATAGGCATAAGCCGCGCTGGGCGGCGTGGCTTGGTTGAAGCCGATGAACACTTTGCCGCAGCCCGTTTGCAAGGCGGCAATGCCTGCCAACAATGCCGCGCCTGCCATGCCATCGCCGCCGCCAATCACGCCCACCGTGCCAAACGTGCCTTTGTGGCTGTTGTTGGGGCGGGGGCGGAGCAAGCTGGGGAAATGTTGTTGCGCGTGGGCGCGATAGGGGGCGATGTTGGGCGGGGCAATGTGGAACATAATCAATCCTTGTTGAATAAAGGGTTTCAGGCAGCCTGAAACGCTGTTGGGCGAGCCGTAATACGCATTTCAGGCTGCCTATTGCATCTCATAGGCAGCCTAAAAATCATTTTCCGTATTCGCGTTTCGCCAAGCGTCCTTGTTTGCGCACCTGCGCGCGCAATTCTTCATCGCTGTTGCGCGCTTTGGTGTCCAAGCAAAACGCATCGTATAACACGCGGCGCACGTGGTCGGTGGCGTTGCGCTTGCCGCCCAGCGTAACCCATTGCGAATGGCGCGGCTCAATCCAGCGGTGGTTGACCAAATCGGCATAGCCATAAGTTTTCAGCTTAGAGCCTTCCGAATCCAGCAGTTTCGTGCCCGTAACGCACAGCAGCCCTTCGGCGGTGATGTTGTCGTAGCCCGCTTCGGAGCGATTGTTGAACACATAACGCACGCTGCCATCCTGCGCCTGCGTGATGCTGCTCAACAAAATGCGCGGGCTGCCTTTGTACATATTATCAATATACAGCTCAAACCAATCGCCTTCGTTGGGATTGGGCACGGCAGGCATCGGCACGTCCACTTCGCTGAACTCTTTGTTGTATTCGGTAATATTTTGCATAAAGATTTGTTGCCGCCTATCCAAATGGTCAGCCCCATCCGCCAAGGCAGCCTGAAAACCGCCGCACAACAATGCCGCAAGCCAAATTCTTTTCATCGTTTGCATCCTTTCTATGCTTTAAGGCAGCTTGAAAACAGGTTTGGCAATATTGCTTTCGCTTCGCTAAAACCCGCTTTACTCGTTTTCAGGCTGCCTTATTGTTGATTATTGCTTCAACGCCGTTATCACATCGTCTTTTACGCGTTCAACCGCTTGCGTGCCATCCACCTTAATATAACGCGGCGCGTGTTCGCCTGTTAATTGGCTGTAAAAGCCCACCAAAACTTCGGTTTGCTCGTGATACACCGCAAGGCGTTTTTTTACCGTTTCTTCTTTGTCATCATCGCGTTGCACCAAATCTTCGCCTGTTTCGTTATCCTTGCCAGCCACTTTGGGCGGATTGTATTTCACATGATAAGTGCGCCCTGATGGCAAATGCACACGTCGCCCGCTCATGCGCTCCACAATCGCCGCATCGGGCACATCAATTTCCACCACTGCGTCCAAATCCACCCCCGCTGCCACCATCGCCTCGGCTTGTGCCAACGTGCGCGGAAAGCCGTCAAACAAAAAGCCGTTTTGGCAATCGTTTTGCGCGATGCGCTCTTTCACCATGCCGATGATGATGTCATCGTGCACCAAGCCGCCCGCATCCATGATTTTTTTCGCTTCCAAGCCCAAAGGCGTGCCCGCTTTAATCGCCGCGCGCAGCATATCACCCGTAGAAATTTGCGGAATGTTAAATTCGCGTGTGATGAATTGTGCTTGTGTGCCTTTGCCTGCGCCCGGTGCGCCCAGTAGTAAAACTTTCATGTGTTTGCTTTCGTTAACAAGAGTGGGAAAAACACATAATAATAGGTTTTCAGGCTGCCTAAAAGGGGCGGGGGTGTGCTGTTGCGTTAAGTTGTGGTAAGTAAGCTATATTCTGGGCGGTTTAACGCAGTTCTACTTGGCAGAAACAGGGATAAAAGGCTATCATAACGTTTTAAGAATTGTTAAGAATCTGTATTCACTATTGGCATAGGCAGATTTGATGACATAAAAGCGTGGATACAAGGCAAAAAGCGCAGCAAGGTTGGACACCTTGCGAGCATTTTTAACGCAGTAGCCGCGTTTTTAGGGCATAAAAGATGCCTATGCCAATAGTGAATACAGGTTCTACGCTTTGTATCAGTCCGTTTGCGGGCGTTCGCACGGATAGGGAGATGAATTTTGAAAACGAATACAAAAATGATTGCCGCATCGCTGTCGCTAATCACATCATTTAGCGCAGTAGCGGGCATGGGCGGCGTGAACGTGCAATCCAATCTGGGCGAACCTTTTTCAGGCAGCATCGTGGTAACAGGGCAAGAAGCCCAAGCGGTATTGCAAAACGGCGCAAGCGTGTCAGGTAGCGGCATCAGCGGCTCTGTTGCCCCGCATGGCGATGGCAATGCTATTATTCGTCTCCGTTCCAATTCTGCCGTAAACGACCCCATTTTGACTTTCACTGTTCGCGCGGGCAATCAAACTCGCCAATATACCGCCATGATAAATCCTTCGCACTATCGCCCTAATCTTTCACAGGCGCATTCTAATCGCGGCACGCGCAAAGCGGTTGAACTGAAACCACAGCAACAACGTCGCGTTATTGAAAGCGATGATATTGAAATTCAACAAGAAACAGCCGAAGTTGCACCACGCGCAGAAAGAACACACGCCGCTAGCCCGCGCTACCATCGTGTGCATTCAGGCGAAAGTTTGGCTTCCATCGCCGCGCGTTATCGCCCGCATGGCATGAGCGTACAACGCGCCATGCGTGCCTTGATGGCAGCCAACCCACGCGCATTCCGCAATGGCAGAATGTATCGCAATGTAACGCTGTATATCCCCACCGCATCGCAATTCCATGCCTACGCCAAATCAGCGCAGCGCAAACATCAATCGCCACGCATTTCGCGCGGCGCAGCCATTGTTGCCCCCGCCGTAACCGAAAATACAGCACCTGATGCAGTTGAAACCACACCAAGCAAAGTGGTTACACCGCCGCCTGTAAAAGGTAAGTCTGTTAAACTTGTTGAACCCGTTAAACCCCAAGCAGAAGACAAGCCTGCTGCGGAAAAACCTGCGGTAGAAAAACCCATAGCAGAAAAACCTGTCAAAGAAGAACCAGCCAAACCAGTAGAGCCTGCGAAACCAGAAGCGTCTAAACCTGCGCTTGAAGAAAATAAACCAGCTAAACCCGAAGCATCGCCTGTGGAAGATATGCAGCCTGAAAAACCTGCTGTGGCTTCTGACAGCCAAGCAGCTTCGGTTGAAACCGCATCGGTTGCAACACCGCCTGCTGCGGAAGAAAAACCCGAACCGCAACAACCCGAGCCACAACCCACACCGCCAGCAGAAGAGCCTGCTGCGGAAGAAGGCTTGGATTGGACGTTGATTGGCGGCGGCGTGGCTGGCGCAGCCGTAGTAGGCTTGGGCGCGGCTTACTTGTTGGGTCGCCGCAAAAAATCGCGTGCTGATTCGTTTGATGACGACAGCGCAGCAGCCAGCGATGATGAATTTGACGGCAGCGATATTCAATTTGATGGCACAGCCAGCCCAGAGACCGACGATTGGATGCTGGATGCCAACGTGGAAAAAGCCGATGAAGTCGGTGATGATTTCTTTGACTTGCCGCCTGATGACACCGTTGCTGCGCCTGCCGCTTCCAGCCAATCATTTGATTTGGACAGCTTTGAACCCGAGCCATTTGATGATACTTCGGACGAATGGGCGGTATCCGATGAAGCAGAAACTGAAACGCCCCACGCCAATCCCTTGCTGGTAGCAGAAAATGCTACATCGTTTGACGCGAACGATTGGCAAGTGGACGACATCGTTTCTATTGAGCCAGCAGACGAAACGCCTGCGGTATCGCCCAGCAGCCATAGTTCGTTTGCTGCCGATGATTTCATTATTGATGACACGCCCATTGGGCAGCCTGAAACGGCAGTCAGCGCGGATGACGATTTCTTGTCGTTTGACGATTCATCAGATGACATCATTCCCGCGCCTGCCGAAGAAGCATCGTTTGATTTGGAAGCGTTTAACAATGCGTTGCCCGATATTGTGGACACGCCTGCCTCCGCAGCAACCGCATCCAGCGATGATTTCTTAGATTTTGATGCCAGCGATATTGTTGCGCCTGCCGCAGCCACCGCCGCCGTTGCCGCTGCTGCTTCTCATGTGGCAACGCCCGATGTTGCGTTGGATGATTTCTCGCTGGATACGCCTGCGGCATCGTCTGATTTTGATTTGGATGTGCCTGCGGTTGCGGAAGTTGCGCCTACGCTGGATGCGCCCGAAGTGCCTGAATTTGCGGCTGATTTGGATGCGCCTGCGATTGCTGAGCCTGCGAGGGAATTTACCGCGCCCGAAGTGGCATTGGATGATTTCAGCGTGGATGCGCCCGCTTTGGATGCACCTGTTGCCGAAACGCCAGCGGTTGATAATGCTATGGATTTTGCCTTAGACGACTTTGCGGTTGAAACGCCCGCTGCGCCTGCGGCAGAGATGGCATTGGATGATGGTTTGGATTTCGCGCTGGCGGATGAGCCTGTGGCAGAGCCTGCTGCGGTTGATTTTGGTTTGGACGATGCGTTTAATACGCCTGCGGCTGATTTTGCAGCGCAAACGCCAACATTTGAACCTGTTGAGCAGCCATTTGCTGATTTGTCGCTGGAGGAGCCTGCCGTAGCTGCGCCATCATTGGACGATTTGTCGTTTGATGAGCCTGCTGCGCCTGTGGCAGAGCCTGCGGTTGGTTTTGCCGATGATGCCTTGTTTGACCAACCTGCATCTGCGCCATCGTTTGATGATTTGGCGTTTGACGAGCCTGCCGCGCCTGCGCCCGAGCAAGCGGTGGACGATTTGTCTTCTTGGGATATGGCAGAATTGTCTGAAACGCCCAATAACGATGCGGGCTTTGTTTCCGAAGCGGTGGGCTTAACCGAGCCTTTGGAAGCGAAACTGGAATTGGCAAAAATGTATTTGGAAATTGATGATGCCGTGGCGGCGCGCGAAACCTTGCGTGAGCTGGTTACGGAATCCAATGGCGATATTCAAGCGCAAGCGCAGCAATTGCTGGATGAATTGGGTGGCTAATTGCTGTTGAGATGAAAAACACCGTTATGTTTACAGGCATAGCGGTGTTTTTTTGTGGCGAGTGGATAGGGCAGCCTGAAAACGGTTGATGCGGTTTCAGGCAGAAGCCTTTGCAAAACTCCAATGGCAGCCTGAAACCTAAAATGGAGCGGCGGCTCGCCGCCAACACTTCAAACATTACATGACTGATTTGCCAAGATGTTGGTGAGCCACCGACGCTCCATTGGTTACAGGTTTTGCAAAGGTTTCAGGCTGCCTAAACGCGGGCGGGATAGTTGTTGAGCAGCCTGAAACTGTCCCCGCGCTGCTACGGCTTGCTGGCAAGCCGTGTTTTGGTTTTTAGAAATGGTTGGATGCCGTTTCAGGCTGCATTCGTTTTCAGGCTGCCTATTGGATGGGTGATTGGGCGACGAGCCGTTGCCGTTCCATTTTGGTTTTCAGGCTGCCTAAACTCAGGTGGGGGAATATTAGGCAGCCTGAAAACAAGATTAAGCCCTGCGTTAGCCTTGTGCGCAGAAAAGGCGGAATGTAAATCCGCCTGTTTGCATGGGTCGGTGGGCATTGCATTAGGGCAAAATCAAAACGGCTTCGGCTTCCACCAATGCGCCGCGCGGTAAGGATGCTACGCCGACGGCGGCGCGGGCGGGGTAGGGCGCGGCGAAATATTGTTCCATCACGGTGTTGAAGGTGGCGAAGTGGGATAAATCGGTCAGGTAGGCGTTGAGCTTGACGATGTGGTTCAGGCTGCCGCCTGCGGCTTCGCACACGGCGCGTAGGTTTTTGAAGACTTGGTGGGCTTGGGCTTCAAAGTCGTCGCCTGCAAGCTGCATGGTTTCGGGGACAAGGGGGATTTGTCCGCTTAAATAGACGGTGTTGCCTGCGCGGATGGCTTGGCTGTATGCGCCGATGGCGGCGGGGGCTTGGTTGGTGTGGATAACGGTTTTGGTCATGATAAAGTCCTTGGTTAGGGGTGGGGAATGGTTTTCAGGCTGCATTGGTAGCGGGCACGGTTATCCATAGGCAGCCTGAAAAGCCGAAAACGCATAGCGAACGATAAAGCAAGCGGGTAAAGGTAAACATAGTTTCAGGCTGCCTTTTTCCGTGTGATGACGGGCAGCCCTGTGGCTTGGGCGATGCGCTGGGCGGTGTAGGCAGTGTTTTCGTTGGCGACAAACTGGTTGGGCTTGCCTGCTGCGCCACTCAGCCAGACTTGGTTGTGTTCTTGCAGGATGCCGATGAAGTCTTGCGCGGGGGCGGTGGCTTCGGTGTGCCAGCGCAGGTAGGGGTCTAGCGTGCGCCATTCGAAGGTGTCGCGGTCGGCAAGGTAGCGGAAATGGCGTGTGTCTTGGGCGGTTTGCCAAGTGCTCCACAGGATAAGGCTGGCGGCA
Organism: Kingella sp. (in: b-proteobacteria); assembly: GCF_030527935.1. Classification (GTDB taxonomy): domain Bacteria; phylum Pseudomonadota; class Gammaproteobacteria; order Burkholderiales; family Neisseriaceae; genus Kingella_B. The sequence goes on along the minus strand of NZ_JAUMZV010000016.1, from coordinate 21,774 downwards.
AAGAGTGTTATCAACGCGGCGGGCAGGTCGTTTAGGTTGAACGCTAGGACGAATAGCGCGCTGATGATGGTGGCGGCGAACCAGAGCGTGCGCGAGAAGCCTGTGGTTTGCATGGAGCGGCGGGCGGCGGTGGGGTCGCGCGGGGGAATGCTGCGGGCGGTTGTGACGGGTTGCTGGTTTTGTGTGCGGGGGTTGCGCCATCGCGTGTAGCTTTGTAGGCAGCCTGAAAAGGCATACAGCCCAAGAATGCCTGCGACTGCCCATACGGGTGGGCGAAGCCATTTTTCGTTGGCAAACTGGGGCGCGTAGTGCAAGGCGGCGATGGCGGCGGCGATAACGATGCCCGCCCAAATTAGGTGCAGGATAAACACCCGCGGCGGATTGCTGGGGGCTGGGGCGGCCTGAAACTGCTCTGGGGCGGTGGGCTGCTCGCTCAAATCGGCTTGGCGCAGCACGCAGGGGATGATGGGGAGATGGGTTTGCTGGGCGATGCGCTGCTGTGCTTGCTGCATGGCTTGGAAGCCTGTTTCGCGGTCGGGGCGGAAGGTGGCAAGGGTGTAAAGGCTGGGATGGGGGCTAGGGATGGTGGTTTCCAGCCAGATGCGGGCGGTGAGCGGGATGCCGTTTTGATAGATTTGCTCGGCGGCGATGCCTGCGATGTGGTGTTTGGCAAGGGTGTGCTGCACTTGCCAGCGGGTGCGCTGCCATTGGCAGTATTCAAAAATTTGGCTGTGCGACTGGTAACGCCATGTGGTTTGCTGGGCGAAGTATTGGCGGTTGGCGAGCCATGCGGCGGCAGGGCAGGCAATCAGCAGGGCGACGCGGGGCAGCCATGCGAACCAAGGTGGCGCGGCAAATAGCTGGGCGATGCTGTTGATGGCGATAAGCAGCCAAACGGCGGCAAGGCTGGCGAAGATGGGGATGATGGGCGGCGTGTTCAGATAGATGGGGCGGGACATGATGGGTGTTGGGTGGGGTAGGGCAGCCTGAAAAACGGTTTCTCCCGTTTTCAGGCTGCCTATATTGCCTTTGTTCACATAATACTAACCATGCAACGCTCGCTTATCCGCCGCCAATGCCGCTTCGTGCAACACTTCCGATAACGTGGGGTGCGCGTGGATAATCCGCGCGATGTCTTCGCTGCTGGCTTTAAATTCCAGCGCGGCAACGGCTTCGGCGATGAGTTCGCTGGTCATCGCACCAATCATGTGCACGCCCAAAATGCGGTCGGTTTGCGCGTCTGCCAACACTTTTATCGTGCCTTTGGCTTTGCCCAAGCCCAAGGCGCGTCCGTTTGCGCCAAAGCCCGATGTGCCTTTTTTGTAGGCGATGCCTGCGGCTTGCAACTGCTCTTCGGTTGTGCCCACCCACGCGATTTCGGGGTCGGTGTAGATGATAAAGGGCACGTTGCCCAAATCCACGTGCGGTTTTTGCCCTGCGATGCGCTCGGCAACTGCCACGCCTTCTTCGCTGGCTTTGTGCGCCAACATCGGGCCGCGCACCACGTCGCCAATCGCCCACACATTCGGCAAATTGGTGCGACATTCATCGTCCACCGCAATAAAACCGCGCTCGTCTATCGCCAAGCCCACGTTTTCCGCGCCCAAGCCTTGCGTAACAGGCACGCGCCCGATGGCAACAATCAGCTTGTCAAACTGCGCGGTGTGTTGCTTGCCCACCACTTCGTATGCCACCGAAACGCCGTCTTTGTATTCGGTGATTTGATGGAGCTTCATGCCCAAATCAATCGCCAGCCCTTGCTCTTTGGTGAAATATTTAAACGCTTCTTTGGCGATTTGCTGGTCGGCAGCGGGCAAGAAAGCGGGCGCGGCTTCCAAAATATGCACGTCCGCGCCCAAGCGTTTCCACACCGAGCCCAGCTCCAAACCAATCACGCCCGCGCCAATCACGCCCAATTTTTTGGGCACTGCGGTCAAGTTCAACGCGCCTTCGTTGTCCAACACGTTCACATTGCTGATTTTTGCTAAATTGGGCAATCCGCGCGGTGCAGAGCCTGTGGCGATGATAACGTGCTTGGCGGCGATTTGCGCGCCGTTGTCTACATTCAGCAGCCAGTCATCGCCTTGTTTGCCCGCAAACGAAGCGCGCCCGAAAACGCTTTCAATTTTGTTTTTTTGGAACAAAAATTTAATCCCGCCTGTGAGCTTGTTCACAATGGCATCTTTGCGTTCAATCATTTTGGCGGCATCTATTTTCAGGCTGCCTGAAAACGAAATACCGTGTTCGGCAAAATCGTGTTGCGCGGCGTGAAAATGCTCGGACGATTGCAGCAAGGCTTTGGATGGAATGCAGCCCACGTTCAGGCAAGTGCCGCCCAGCGCGGGGGCATCGCCCGCTTTATTTTTGCCCGCGTCAATGCACACGGTTTTGAAGCCCAGTTGCGCGGCGCGAATGGCGGCAATGTAGCCCCCCGGCCCTGCGCCGATAACAGCAACGTCAAATGATTGAGACATGGTTTTTCTCCTATGGGAACAATGGTTTGTCGTGTGGTTGGCCAGCCTGAAAAATCCTGTAAAGTTAGGCTTTCAGGCTGCCTAACTATGTGAAATTGTGTTAAATTACACTTGGCTGCTTTAGCCGTCAAGCTGTAAGGAGAACGAAATGTTTGGCGCGTTGATTCTGTTAATTTTCGGTAAGCTGCAAGACACATTTCAGGAAACTTCGCGCACATGGCAATGGGCGTTGGCTTATGGCGTGATTATGTTTTTGTTGAGCGGTGGCGCATCGCTGCTGGGGATGATTATTGGCGGAGTGATTACAGGGCTTTATGCGTGGGGCTACTTTAAGCTGCTGCGCAATCTGGCAGATAATTTGATGCTGTGGCTGCTGGTGTTTTTGGCGGGGCCTGTATTCCCCTTTGTGCTGTTTGCGATATTGCTGAACGCGGCGGATAAGGCAGCCTGAAAACGCGCGCAGCCACGATAGCCCGCTATCAGCCATCTGCCGTTTCAGGCTGCCTATGCGGCGCATGGTTCACACTTATCATCTTGTTTAAAAGGAGAAATCATGAAAATTACCACCCAATGGTTAAGCAATAAAACTTTTGTATCCGCCAACGAATACGGCAACAGCATTGTGATGGATGGCACGCCTGCGGCAGAAGGCTGGAAGCGCGGGGCAAGCCCGTTGGAAGTGATGCTGATGGGGATGTCGGGCTGCACCAGCGTGGATGTAGCCAGCGCGTTGCGCACGCAGGCGGGCTTTGTGGATTGCATTGTGAGCGTGGAAGCGGAACGCGCAGCAACTGCGCCCAAGGTGTTCACGCAAATTCATGTGCATTACAAGGTCATCGGGCGCGGTTTGGACGCGGTGCAAGTGGGTAAAATCATCGCCGATTCGTTGGCGCACGATTGCTCGGCGTGTGTGATGATGAGCAAAATCGCGCCGATTACGCACAGCGTGGAAGTGGTGGAAGCCTAATGCCAACGCGTTAAGGCAGCCTGAAACGCAGGGATGCTTATCGTAACCCCATCAAAAAAGGAAAAAATCATGGCTCTTTGGACTTATTGGCTGATTGCCGCCGTGGCTGTTTTTATGTTGGAGCTGTTTAGCGGCACGGTGTATTTGCTGGTGTTATCCGCCGCATTGGCAGGCGCGTGGCTAACCGCGTGGCTGTTCAACGCCAGCGCGGTGGCGAGTATGCTGGTGGCGGCATTTTTATCGGCGGTGGGCACGCTATACGTTTACCGTTTGCGCGGCAAATCGCCGAAAAACAAAGCCTTGCAGCAACACAACGATTTGGACATCGGCAGCGTGGTGCAAATTGAGCAGCCGCTATCAGGCGGCGCATGGCGCGTGTTTTATCGCGGCACCACATGGGAAGCCCGCGCCGCCCGTCCGCACGCGCATTTTCAAATGGGCGACAACGCCCGCATCTGCGGCAAAGATGGGATTACGTTGTTGATTGAACCTTTGGCGTAATCAGCGTAAATATATTTTCAGGCTGCCTATGGGCATTGAAACAGGGCTTAAAGGTAGCCTGAAAATCATGTAAACCGCCCCCAATCCCCCAACCCAACCCAAGAAAGGAAATCTGATTGATGCTTACCACACTCTCGCTCCCCATTATTATCCTTGTTGCCCTGATTATCATCGGCTTCAAAGCGTTTAAAGTTGTGCCGCAGCAAGAAGCGCAAATCGTTGAACGGCTGGGTAAATACCACGCCACGCTCGCCCCTGGGTTAAGCATTCTTGTGCCCTTTCTTGACCGCGTTGCCTACCGCCATTCGCTCAAAGAGATTCCGCTGGACGTGCCCAGCCAAGTCTGCATCACGCGCGACAACACCCAGCTCACGGTGGACGGCATTTTGTATTTCCAAGTAACCGACCCCGAACGCGCGTCTTACGGTTCAAGCAACTACATTCTCGCCATCACCCAGCTTGCCCAAACCACGCTGCGCTCCGTGATTGGGCGCATGGAATTGGACAAAACCTTTGAAGAGCGCGACGACATCAACCGCACCGTGGTTGCCGCGCTAGACGAAGCCGCCGTATCGTGGGGCGTGAAAGTCTTGCGCTACGAAATCAAAGATTTAGTGCCGCCGCAAGAAATCCTGCGCTCCATGCAAGCGCAAATCACCGCCGAGCGCGAAAAACGCGCCCGCATCGCCCAATCCGAAGGCTTAAAAATTGAGCAAATCAACTTAGCAACGGGCGAGCGCGAAGCTGAAATCAAAAAATCCGAGGGCGAAGCGCAAGCCGCGATGAACGCTTCCGAAGGCGAAAAAGTGGCACAGATTAACCGCGCCGAGGGTGAAGCCCAAGCCTTGCGCCTTGTTGCCCAAGCCAGCGCGGATGCCATCCGCACCGTTGCCGCCGCCATCCAAGAACCGGGGGGCGACGAAGCCGTGAAGCTGAAAGTGGCGGAGCAATATGTAGAAGCGTTTGCCAAGCTCGCCAAAGAAAGCAACACCGTGATTATGCCCGCCAACGTGGCAGACTTGGGCGGCTTGATTTCGGCAGGGTTGAGCATTGTAAAAGGGCAATCGCCGGCCAAATAAGCCCCAATAGGCAGCCTGAAAACGCAAAAGGATGGAGTGTTCCGCCCTTTTTTAGCGGGCAAAACAAGGCGGTTTACACCTTAAATATATACGATAACCGCGCCATGCATTCCGCCTAACATTTCAGGCTGCCTTTTATGGCTGATATTTCAATGCGTTATCTTGCAAACCAACCGCACGTGCCACGGTCATCTTTACAGTCATCAATTCCCGCAAAGAAACGTTTAATTGTTTAAAGTAGGCTGACAGCACCATTTTGCCTTGTTAGACTGCCCGCACTTGACCTTGATTGGGAGTAATTCTCATCAAGGTCAAGTGTTTTTGAAAACTCATATTAAGGATGTACTTATGAAAAAAGTTCTCGCACTCTTAGCCATTACCACTTCTTTTGCCGCCGTTGCCTCGCCTGTTGCTAAGCACGCAGGCAAAGCCGCACACAAAGGCGCGCACGCCGCAGTAGAAAAAGCGCAAGGCAAGGCTGCGAAAGGTAAATCCGTAGCCAAAGACGCGCCACAAACCATGGAAACTGCGCCCGCCGCCGTAGCCCCCGCGCCGCAACAAGCCACGCCCGCAGTAGAAAAAACCGCACCGCAAGCCCCAGCGGCGCACTAATCTCTCTATAAAAAACAGCCAAGGCAATGCGCTTTGGCTGTTTTTGTTGATGGTGGCACACGTTTTCAGGCTTCCCCATCGCGCTGCCACAACGTTTTCTTGGCAAAGACCAGCTTGTTATCGGTAAATTCAACCGTTGCCAAGCGCAATGCCCACGCATCGCTTTTCATCGCAAGCGCAGAAGGATGCACCTTGTAAAACAACGATTTGGCGCGTTCGCCCGCCGCATCATCGGCAAGTAACACCGCTTGCGCGGTAAACTGAATGCCGCTGATTTTGGCGATGCTGTGCGGCTGCCCCGCAATCGTGCCCGCCACGTTCGGCTGCGCTGCCATGTTCGCGCCGTGTTGCGTGGTGCGCGAAGTGAAACACAATCAGCTGCGCGTTCTCTGCGTCAAATACATAAAAACAACACGCGCTCCACAAGCCCTGTTGCGACGAAGTGGCAATGCTTACCACATGATTTTCGCTGAAAAACTGCGCCATATTTTGCGGAATGGGCTGCATGATTTTGTCCTTTCTATTGGTTTGCCTTTTTCAGGCTGCCTGCGCCTTGCATGAATTAGGCAGCCTGAAAACGTGTTTACGGCGCAATAGGGTTCGCGCAAAAGATGCTGCGGCATCAGCCCGCGCCCCTTGCCGCCGTTGCCTTTCAAAAGATGCAGATTTTACGCTTCTTTTGCGTTACACTCGCCCCCTTTTACGTTTTCAGGCTGCCTATGATTACCCAACTCACCCCGCAACAAGCCCAAACCCTTTTGCAACAACGCCCCGACACGCTGTTGCTGGATGTGCGCGAAGAACACGAAACGCAAATCTGCCAAATCGCAGGTAGCACGCACATCCCGATGAACCTGATTCCCCTGCGCCAGAACGAATTGTCCGATGGCGTGGCGATTATTGTGTATTGCCACCACGGCTTGCGCAGCCTGAACGTTGCCCGTTTTTTGCAACACGCGGGCTTTGAGGAGCTGTATAACTTGGCGGGCGGCATAGAAGCATGGGCGCAGCAGATTGCGCCTGATATGGCAAGGTATTGATGAGGCAGGGTGTGGCAATCTAAACTTGCGACCCAAACCCAAGGCAGCCTGAAAACGGTTTTGTTGCGCGAAAGCGTGTAAACTGTTTTCAGGCTGCCTTGTTGGCTTGATGTAGGCAAAAAAATACGCTCGTTTTGCAACGAGCGCGAAATCTACAAAGGAGAAAATAGAGGAGAAATATCCAACCGCAATGTGCGACTGAATGGGGCGTATTATGTATTTTTATTTCACGGCTGTCAAATCAATAATGGCGCAAATTGTGCTGAATTCTGCTTAATTTTTTTTGATATACAGCATTTTATGCTTTTTGTTGTGGCGGTTGGTGTTGTGTAGGCGTATATCAACATTCGTGGATGTTTGTTTTGTGTATTTATCCAACATAGGCAGCCTGAAAATAGGCAAAGTTCAAACTGAAATTTTTGCAAAACCTGCAACTGATGGAGTGTCAGCGGCTCGACGACATCTTGCTAACCAACAAAATCATGTTGAATAACCATTTGGCGACGAGCCGTCGCCGCTTCATTTTAGGTTTCAGGCTGCCTATTTCTTCTGCCACGCGCGTTTCACGATATGCAGCCAGTCTTTCCAATCCAGCGTGGGACGATGTTGGAATACATCGTATTGATTGGCAGCGATTTTTTCCAAAATGCGATTGCCGCCAAGAATAATCATGCGGATTTCAAAGCCGATGCGCCCTGTGAGTGCTTTGCCCAGCGGGGCGCCTGCGTGCAGGATTTTTTGCGTTTTGTCGCATTGGTGGGCGATGAGTTGGCGCAATGGCGGGGTGATTTTGCCTTGTGCGATGTCTTCTTCGCGCACTTGGAATTTGGCTAGGTCGTCTTGCGGCAGGTAAACGCGGTTTTTTTGCCAATCTAGGGCGATGTCTTGCCAAAAGTTGATGAGTTGCAAAGCGGTGCAAATGCCGTCGCTTTGGGCGATGTGATAGGGGTCGGTTGTGCCGTTGAGATGGAGCATGATGCGCCCGATGGGGTTGGCGGAACGGCGGGCGTAGTCAATCAGCTCGGCGAAGTTTTGATAGCGCGTTTTTTCGGTGTCTTGCTGAAAGGCGGAGAGCAGGTCGTAGAAGGGTTTGAGCGGCAGGGCGAATGGGGCGATGGCTTCGCGGTGCAGCCGATGCATCAGCGGGGTTTGCGCGGCTTGGTTGTCGGCGATGCGGTCTAGCTCGGCTTTGAGCGCGGCAAGTTGGGCTTGGCGTTCGGCAGGGGGGGCGGTGCCTTCATCGGCGATGTCATCGACGGTGCGGGCAAAGGCGTAAACGGCGTGGATGGGGCGGCGCAGGCGGCTCGGCAGCAGGATGGAGCCGACGGGGAAGTTTTCGTAGTGGTTGGGTATGGTCATGGTTGGGTTTCGTGTTGGGGGTTTTCAGGCTGCCTTTGCAAAACGTACAAAGGCAGCCTGAAATCTAAAATGAGACAGCAACGGCTTGTTGTTAAATGGCGTATTTAAAAGAGTTTGAAACCTTTGCAAAATCCCTAACAGCAGCCTGAAACACAAGAAATGCCGTCATTCCCGCGCAGGCGGGAATCTTGTTTAATATTCAAAAATTTCCTTAAAAACAATTTATTGCGCAAATTTAACCAAGATTCCTGCCTGCGCGGGAATGACGGAGAATTGACTATTTCTTGTTGTGTTTTGGGTTTTGCAATGGTTTCAGGCTGCCTAAATAGGCTTGGGCAGCCTGAAACACAAAACCCGATAAGCGTGTTATCGGGCAGGGATTTAATCGGCAAATTGTTTTTTCAAGCGTTCGCGGCGTTCTTGCGCTTCTACGGATAGCGTGGCGGTGGGGCGGGCGAGCAGGCGTTTTAAGCCGATGGGTTCGCCTGTGTCGTGGCAGAAGCCGTATTCGCCTTCGTCAATGGCGCGGATGGCAGCTTGGATTTTGGCAAGCAGTTTGCGTTCGCGGTCGCGGGCGCGCAGTTCCAGTGCGTATTCTTCTTCTTGGCTGGCGCGGTCGGCAGGGTCGGCAGCGGATGCGGTGTCGTGTTGCATACGGTCGGTGGTGGCATCGGCTTTGTTGATGATTTCGTCTTGTTGCTTGGTGAGCAGATTGCGGAAAAATTCTAGATGCTGCGCGTTCATGTAATCATCTTCTGGGCCGTCCCATGCGATGATGTCTTTTTCGGTGAGCTTTGCCATATTTTTAACCTTATATTCGTAAAGCGGTGAATTTTGAAGCGGCGGATAATATCATGTTTTCTGCATGGCGGTTTGGTTTTTGATGGTTTTGCCTTGTATAATGTGTTTTTTTGCGACTTATGTGTTTTCAGGCTGCCTAAACGGCTTTTTTGTGTTTTTTCGGAGCATTTATGATGTTTAAACGATGTGTCTTGTTGGTAATTTTGGCTTGGGCTGCACCTGCGATGGCGGAGGATTTGCATTACAACGTGGTGGCGTTTTCGGAAAGTGCGAGCGTGCGCGTGCCCAACGATACGATGTCGGTTACGCTGCGGGTGGTGGAATCGGGGGCTGCGCGCGAGACGGTGAGCAATAAGGTTACCAAGCGGGTGAATGCGGTATTGGCGCGGGCAAAGGGCAATCGGGCGTTTGAAGTGGAATCAGGCAGCCGCAGCGTTTATCCCGAATACGATGCGAAGCGCACGGGGATTAAGGGCTGGACGGATTCGGCGGAGATTTTTGTAAAAAGCACTGATTTTGCGGCGTTGAGCAAGCTGGTGGCGGATAGTCAGCAGGATGCGATGTTGGGCGATGTGTCGTTTAGCGTGTCGCCGAAAAAATATGCAGCGGCGGTGGACGAGGCAAGCGAGCAGGCGTTGCGTTCGTTTCGTGCGCAGGCGTTGAATGTGAGCAAAACGCTGGGTTTTTCGGGCTACAAAATTGTGCGCGTGGAATTGAATCAGTCGTTTGAAAACGGGGACAATGGCGCGGAGGTGATGCCGATGGCGGCAAGTTTTGCGCGTAGTGCCAAAGCGATGGAGGCTGTGCCAATGGATATGAATGCGGGCGTGCGGACGGTGCGACAAACGGCGCATGGTTCGGTGCAGATGCAGTAAGAACCAGTATCCACTATTTTCAGGCTGCCTTGCTTTGATAAGGCAGCCTGAAAATATATTTGCAGCAGGCAAAACAAAAACGACGCTGAATCAACAAGCGTCGTTTTATAAGTGGCGGAGTAAGAGGGATTCGAACCCTCGATGCAGGTTTAAGCCCACATGCACCCTTAGCAGGGGTGTGCCTTCAGCCTCTCAGCCATTACTCCGAAAAGGAAAGATGGCGATGATATAGATGCGGTGGTGTTTTGTCAATCTTGGTAAAGATGGTTTGGGGGATTGGTTTGTTTTTATTGTAGAAATTTTCGCATCAGCATACAGCGGGTGGCGACGCTTTGGTTGAACGGCATAATGGCTTCGCCAAGGGCTTCGTAGCCGTTGAGCGCGTAGAAATTGACGGAGTTCATGGAAGCGTAGAGTTTGAGCACGCTTAAATTGGCGGCGATGCTGAGTTTTTCGGCGCGTTGGAGCATGGCTGTGCCTAAGCCGTTGTTTTGCAAGAAGGGGTGGACATAGAGCGCGTCTAGCAGGGCTTCTTGGGTGTCCAGCAAAAAGAAACCGCTAAGGCGGTTTTTGTATTCAATTACCCACATGGTTTTGTGGGGGTTATCCAGCGCGGCGGCGTATCCATTGGGGTTGAGCTGGCTGAGCCATGCGTCTAGGATTTCTTGGTTGTAGCTTTTGATGCAGGTGTGGCGCACGGATAGGCGGTGCAGCTCGTAGATGGCGTTGCAGTCTTCGTGTTTGGCGGGGCGCAGGTGGGCGATGAGTGGGTTCATGGTGGTGTTGGGTGGAATAGGGCAGCCTGAAAATGGGTTTTGTTACGGATGATGCGGGTAACTATATCATTAAATCGCTTGGATTTTGTTTTCAGGCTGCCTAATCAATACACAAAACAGGCATCTATGCGCAAGACGCCTGCTGGGCGGTTTAGCGTTTGGTTTTTAGGTTGAGCCAAAGATGGGTTTGCAGTTTGATGGTTTCGGGGGTTTTGGGCAGCACAATAAAGCTGTTGGCTCGGGTTTCTGCGCTGGGGAAAATGGATGGGTTGTCGGCGAGCGTTTTGTCCATCAGGTCGCGCGCGCCTTGGCTGGCAGGGGCGTAGGTTACAAAATTGCCGTTTTGGGCGGCGACTTTGGCTTCCAGCGTGTAGTTGATGTATTTATGCGCGTTGGCGATGTTTTTGGCATCTTTGGGAATCATAAACGAATCCACCCAAATGCCTACGCCTGTTTTGGGGGTGAGCACTTGAATGTCGTTGTTGCCGATTTCGGCGGCGCGGCGTTTGGCGATGTTTAAATCGCCGCCGTAGCCAATGGCAACGCATAAATTGCCTTGTGCTAGGTTGTTGATGTAGCTGGATGAGCTGAATAATCGCACGTCGCCCCGCACTTTGCGCATGGCGGCGGTGGCGGCTTCTAGGTCGGCTTTGTCGTTGCTGTTGGGGTCTTTGCCGATGTATTTGAGCACAAGGGGGAATTGTTCGGTGGGGCTGTCAAAAAAGCTGATGCCGCAATGTTTGAGCTTTTTGGTGTATTCGGGGTTGAAGACCAAATCCCATTCGTTGGCGGGCAGTTGGTCTGTGCCTAGGGCTTTGGCGACGAGTTTTTTGTTGATGGCTAGGGTGTTGATGCCCCAAAAATAGGGCACGGCGTATTTATTGCCTGCGTCCACTAGCGCCATGAGTTTGAGTAGCTCGGGGTCTATGTTGTTGTAGTTGGGGATTTGGCTTTTGTCTATTTCTTGGTATGCGCCTGCTTTGATTTGTCGCGCCACGTTGGCGATGGATGGCACCACAAGGTCAAAGCCTGATTTGCCTGTTAAAACTTTGGCTTCTAATGCTTCGTTGCTGTCATAAAACGCTTGGGTTACGGCAACTGAATTGTTTTTTTCAAATTGGGCGATGGTGTCGGGGTCGGTGTAGTCTGACCAAATATACAAGTTCAGTTGGCTGGCGGCAGCGTTGTTTTTTTGCGCGGATTCGGATGAGACAGCAGCCGATTGGTCTTGGTTATCCGAACCGCTACACGCACCCAAAAATAGGGCGGCGAGTGTGCTGATAAGCAGGGTTTTGTTCATGGTGATTCCAAATAAAAAGGGCGTGATTTCCATCACGCCTAGGGTCAATAAAAGGCTTGAAAAAGCAGGTGCGATTAAACGAAAAAATAAGGAGCAACGCAAGCGGTTTTTCGCGCAAACGGTAATTATTTTAGAGCAGCGAACCAAGCCCACAAAGCAACCGCTTTCGGGTACAATTCGCCCCCATTCTATTTGCTATTTTTATTACCATTTTCAGGCTGCCCCAGTCGCAAAAGGCAGCCTGAAAACCATTTCCCAAGAGATAAACCATGCTAACCAAAGACCAATTCGCCGATAACCACTTTATCCGCACGCTAATTGAAGACGACCTGAAAACAGGCAAACACACCGCCATTCAAACCCGCTTTCCGCCCGAGCCCAACGGCTATCTGCACATCGGGCACGCCAAATCCATCTGCCTGAATTTCGGGCTGGCGTATATCTATGACGGGCAATGCAACCTGCGCTTTGACGACACCAACCCCGAAAAAGAAAGCGACGAATACGTCAATTCCATCAAAGAAGACGTTGAATGGCTGGGCTTTCATTGGGCGGGCGAACCGCGTTTCGCGTCCAACTATTTTGACCAACTGTTTGACTACGCCGTGGGTTTAATCAAAGACGGCAAAGCCTATGTGGACGATTTAACGCCTGAGCAAATGCGCGAATATCGCGGCACGCTTACCGAAGCGGGCAAAAACAGCCCCTACCGCGAGCGCAGCGTGGAAGAAAACCTTGATTTGTTTTATAAAATGCGCGACGGCGCGTTCCCAGACGGCAGCAAAACCCTGCGCCTGAAAATTGACATGGCATCGGGCAACGTAAACATGCGCGACCCCGTCATCTACCGCATTCGCCGCGCCCACCACCACAACACAGGCGACAAATGGTGCATCTACCCGATGTACGACTACACCCACTGCATTTCCGATGCCATCGAAGGTATCACCCACTCGCTGTGCACGCTGGAATTTGAGGCGCACCGCCCGCTGTATGATTGGGTGTTGGACAACATTCCCGCGCCGCACGCCACGCGCCCGCATCAATACGAGTTCTCGCGCTTGGAATTGCTGTATTCCATCACATCAAAACGCAAACTGAATCAACTGGTTACCGATGGCTATGTGAGCGGCTGGAACGACCCGCGTATGCCCACCATTTCGGGTATGCGCCGCCGTGGCTACACGCCCGAGGGCTTGCGCCTGTTTGCCAAACGCGCGGGCATTTCCAAATCGGAAAATGTGGTGGACATGAGCGTGTTGGAGGGCGCAATCCGCGAAGAATTGGAAAACACCGCGCCGCGCCTGATGGCAGTGCTAAACCCGCTGAAAGTTACGCTGACCAATTATCAAGACGGCGTTACCCAAAGCCGCACCGCCGCGTTCCACCCGAATAACCCCGAATTTGGCGAGCGCGATGTGCCGATTAGCGCAACGATTTACATTGAGCAAGACGATTTTGCCGAAGTGCCGCCCAAAGGCTGGAAGCGTTTGACGCTGGGTGGCGAAGTGCGGCTGCGCCACAGCTATGTGATGCGCTGCGATGAAGTGGTGAAAAACGAGCGCGGCGAGATTGTGGAACTGAAATGCAGCCTTGACCACGACACGCTGGGCAAAAACCCCGAAGGGCGCAAGGTGAAAGGCGTGATTCATTGGGTGTCCGCCCAGCACGCGGCGCAAATCAACGTACGCCTGTATGACCGCTTGTTTACGGTGGAACGCCCCGATGCGGTGCGCGGCGAAGACGGCGAGTATTTGCCGCTTACCGATTTTCTCAACCCCAACTCGGTGCAAGAAATCACCGCCTACGCCGAAAGCATTGCCGCCGATTTGCCACCCGAAAGCCGCTGGCAGTTTGAACGCTTGGGCTATTTTGTTACCGACCGCTTTGACCATCAGCAAGGCAAGCCTGTGTTTAACCGCACGGTTACGTTGAAAGATACTTGGCAGGCGAAATAGGGTTTTCAGGCTGCCTATTGATATTCGCATCAAGGCAGCCTGAAAATGCGTTTTTGCCGCTCCATTGCTTGCCATAAGCCAAAATAAAAACGGTATGAGTAAAGGTGTGTTGCTTTGCCGCGCACCGTTTAGCCCTATTTCACGGCGTGCAAACACGTTCACACACAACGCACTATTCCGCTATATAGGATTAGCGGGTGGTGTCCTAAAAAGTATGCTGCACTGCTGTCCCCTCTCCCGCTGGCGGGGGAGGGTTAGGGTGGGGTGGGGTGGCTGTTCAAACCTACCTCCCCCATCCTAGCCTTCCCCCGCCAGCGGGGGAAGGAACAGATTGCAGAATTTCTAACCAATACTGCTTTCTATCAACAATAATTAAGCCAGCATACTTTTTAGGACACCACCAGATTAGCGTTTTACAGCTTTTCAGGCTGCCTATTCATCTTTACCCCAAGGCAGCCTGAAAACGAGCAAAGCAAGTTTCAGCGAAGCTAAAACACCCCATCCCCCCTTTCAGGCTGCCCCAATCCCATCCCTCACCCACCCCAAAATGCTCTCCATCCCACTCATCAACCACATCCTATCCCACAACCCCCAAGTCTGCGCCCAACTCGCAGGCTACAACGGCATCGCCATCACCCTGCAAACAGGCAGCCTGAAAATCATCGGGCGCATCAACGCCCAAGGCACGCTAGACCCCACGCAGCAAGCCCCAAGCTGCACGCTTATCCTACACAACGATGCCCTGCCCAACATCCTGCGCGGCACCATGCCCCATTTCAGCGACCTTGCCATAGAAGGCGATGCCACCATCGGCATGAACCTGATGCTCTGTTGCAGCCAACTGCGCTACACGCCGCAGCAAGACTTGCAACGCATCTTTGGCGAAGACCAAGCCCACGCGCTCGCGCAAAAAGCCCAGCAAATCGGGCAAACCCTGCAAAACATCGGGCAGTTTCTCCGTTTTAACTCCGTTGAAACCTTCGGTTTTCAGGCTGCCGCAGATAGCCCGAGCAGCCCAATCAATCAAGAACAATACAACCAACTCACCCAGCAGCTTAACGACTGCCAACAACAGCTTGGCAAACTGCAACGCCAAATAGAGCATACCAACCGCCGCCTAGACAACCTAGAACGCAAAATGCGCGATTACGATGTGGATTAGCCCTAAGACAGCCTGAAACTTTTGCAAAACCCCAGCAGCAGCCTGAAAGTAAGAAATGCCGTCATTCCCGCGCAGGCGGGAATCTTGTTTAATGTTAAAAAATTGTCGTAAAAACAATCTGTTGTTTTAACTCAATCAAGATTTCCGCCTGCGCGGGAATGACGGAGAATTTACTATTTCTTGCTTCATTTTAAATTTTGCAAAGGTTTCAGGCAGCCTGAAACCATCATCCCTTTACACCATAAAACGCGCCTTTTCCACCATTTTCCCCAACAAGATGTCCCTATTATCCGCATCTTGTTTTTTTGTTTTTGGAGCCCCCCATGCACACACAAAACCTAATCATCGGCTTTGGCAAAGCAGGAAAAACGCTGGCCGCCGATTTAGCCCAACACGGGCAAAGCGTTGTTTTAGTAGAACAAGACGAGCAAATGTACGGCGGAACGTGCATCAACATCGGCTGCATCCCCAGCAAAAAACTGCTGGCAGAAGGCGCGAAGCACCACGATTTTCAGGCTGCCATGCAAGCCAAAAA
The DNA here is from genome assembly GCF_030527935.1 of Kingella sp. (in: b-proteobacteria). GTDB lineage: Bacteria > Pseudomonadota > Gammaproteobacteria > Burkholderiales > Neisseriaceae > Kingella_B. The sequence goes on along the minus strand of NZ_JAUMZV010000016.1, from coordinate 6,335 downwards.
CACGCTGATTCCCAAGCTACGCGCCGCCAATTTCGCCAAGCTAGACAACATGGCAAACGTGCAAATCATCCACGCCCAAGCCCAGTTTCAAGACGAGCACAATGTAATACTGCGCAGCGCAGCAGGCGAGCAAACCATCCACGCCGAGCGCATTTTCATCAACACAGGCGCAGCGTCCAACCCGCTCAACATCGCAGGCGCAAACAGCCCGCGCGTGTATTACAGCAGCGAAATACTGTCGCTTGCCCAACGCCCCGCGCGGCTGGTGATTATTGGCGGTGGCTATATTTCGCTAGAATTTGCCTTTATGTATCAACAATTTGGCAGCCAAGTAACCATTTTGGACAACAGCCCCGTTTTCCTGCCGCGCGAAGACCGCGACATCGCCGAAGAAATGCTGCGCGTGTTAAACAGCCGTCAAATCAACGTGTTGCCAAGCGTTCAAACCACCGCCTTTGTGGAGCAGGGCGACAGCGTGCTGGTGCAAACCAACCAAGGCGACTTTGCCGCCGATGCCGTGTTGGTGGCGATTGGACGGCATCCCAACACCGCCGCGCTCGCGCTGGAAAACGCAGGCATCGCCACCACCGAACGCGGCTTTATCGCCACCGATGAACAATGCCGCGTGCTGGGCAAAGCGCATATTTGGGCGATGGGCGACGTGGCGGGCAGCCCCATGTTTACCTACATTTCGCTGGACGATTACCGCATCGTGCGTGACCAACTGCTCGGCAACGGCACGCGCCGCCGCAGCGACCGCGCCACCTTCCCCACCACCACTTTCACCGAGCCGCCGCTTTCGCACATCGGCTTAACCGAAACCGCCGCCGCGCAATCGGGGTGCAGCTACAAAGTGCTGAAACTGAAAGCCGAAGCCATTCCCAAAGCCAAAATCTTGGGGCAAACCGATGGCTTGCTCAAAGCCATTGTGGACAGCGAAAGCGATGAAATTTTAGGCGTAACCCTGTTTTGCGCCGAATCGCAGGAGCTGATTAACCTGTTCAAAATGGCGATGGATAACCGCATCCCCGCCCGATACCTGAAAAACCAAATCTTCACCCATCCCACCATCGCCGAAGGGCTGAATGATTTATTTGCGGCAGCCTGAAAATAAATAACGGCACAGTTTGCCCACCCCCAAGGCAGCCTGAAACGAGTATTAGTCCGTTTCAGGCTGCCTTTTGCATGGTTCTCAGGTATCATTGCATGGCTTGCCATCGCGCATTGATGCAGCCTGAAACAGGAGAAAGCCATGCCCAAACCCCAGCCGATTGTTGTCCATTATCATCGCGCCAATCTGCCCTTGCTTGGGTTGGCATTCCTAGCGATGGCAGGCATATTTATCGTGCAAGCATGGAAGTAAACCGAGATGCTTTACGCCATACCGTTTTGGATAATGGCAGCGTTATTCATCGTTATGAGTGCGCCGTTTATCGTCCGCGAGATGTGCCGTCCCGCGCAAAATGAAATTTTGATTGTGAACGAACGCGGCATTTGCTACCGCCACCCATCTGCCAATGTGGGGTTTATCGCATGGCGCGATATTGCTGGCATAGATGTTCATCATAATGGCAAATATTGGCTTCTGCGCCTGTATCTGCGCGACAATGCTCCCTATCTGGCAAAATTAAACCCGATTAACCGATTATTTGCCCACTTTTATCAGCTTCAATTCAACACGCCATTTTGCGTATTTCCTTTTCGGCATCATATTGATGTGAATGTGCACGAATTATTAACAGAAATAGAACGCGAATACGGCAACCATTACCACCCCACTCCGCCCATTCAGGCAGCCTGAAACCCTTTTCCCAACCCCTTGCAAAGGACTTTTATCATGTCATTTCTCAAACTCACCGACCAAAACGTCAACGGCAAAACCGTGTTAATCCGCGCTGATTTAAACGTGCCCTTTAAAGACGGCAAAATCAGCGACGACACCCGCATTCGCGCTTCGCTGCCGTCCATTCAATATTGCTTGGATAACGGCGCAGCGGTGATTGTGATGACGCATTTGGGTCGCCCCACCGAAGGCGAATTCCACGCCGAAGACGATGTTGGCCCCGTTGCCGCGCATTTGGGGCGATTATTAGACCGCGACATCACCGTGCTCAATAATTGGCGCGAGCGCAAACCCAGCCTGAAAGCGGGCGAAGTGGCGTTGCTGCAAAACGTGCGCGTGAATAAAGGCGAAAAGAAAAACGACCCCGAGCTGGGCAAAGCCTACGCCGCTTTGTGCGATATTTTTGTGAACGATGCCTTTGGCACCGCGCACCGCGCCCAAGCATCTACCGAAGCCGTTGCCGCCGCTGCGCCGCTGTCGTGCGCGGGCATTTTGATGACGGCGGAATTGGACGCGCTGGGCAAAGCCTTGAAAACTCCCGCCCGCCCGCTGGTGGCGATTGTGGCGGGCAGCAAAGTGTCCACCAAGCTCACCATTTTGAACAGCTTGGCAGATAAAGTGGAGCATTTGATTGTGGGCGGCGGCATCGCCAACACCTTCTTGCTGGCGCAAGGCAAAGCCATTGGCAAATCGCTTGCCGAGCCTGATTTGGTGGACGAAGCGAAAAAAATCATCGCCAAAATGCAAGCCAAAGGCGGCGTTGTGCCCTTGCCTGTGGACGTGGTTACCGCCAAAGAATTTGCCGAAAGTGCGGCGGCGGAGCATAAATCGGTGGACGATGTGGCAGCAGACGATATGATTTTGGACATCGGCAAACAATCTGCCGCCCAACTTGCCGATATTTTGAAAAACGCGGGCACGATTGTGTGGAACGGCCCTGTGGGCGTGTTTGAATTTGCCCAATTTGCGGGCGGTACGGAAGCAGTGGCACGGGCGATTGCCGAAAGCGCGGGCTTCTCCATTGCGGGCGGCGGCGACACGCTGGCGGCGATTGCCAAGTTTGGCATCACCGAGCAAATCGGCTACATCTCCACAGGCGGTGGCGCGTTTTTGGAATTTTTGGAAGGCAAGGAATTGCCAGCGGTGGCGGTGTTGGAGCGGTTCGCCAAATAATATGAACTAGCTGGTTAGGGCAGCCTGAAATGACCTTTTTTTGTTTTCAGGCTGCCTTTGTGTGTTCGCATAACGACCCAAGGTAACTTGCGTAGCGCAGCGAAGTTGCGAAGCTAAAACCCAGCCAACCCCATCCCCACGAAAGCCCGCCATGCCCACGCCTTTAGGTTCAGGCTGTTGTTGGGGGGGCAAAGGCAGCCTGAAAAGCGTGGCAAAGCGTTTTCAGGCTGCCTTTTTGTGGTGGGGCAGGGGATGTTGATGGATTTCAGGCTGCCGCCCATTACTCGGTGCAAATCGCTTGCTTGGGCACGCGCGCCATGTTCCAGTTTGCCACTGCCCAAGCCAGTATGTCGCGCGGTTGGTTGACGGCGGGGGCGGGCGGGATGTTGAGATAGGCGCACACTTGGCGCAGCAGGGTTTCTTTTGTGGCTAAATCCAGCGCGGGGGCGAGCGTTTGTTTGCTCCATTTTTGCCTGTGGGCGTTCACCAGCAGGGGCAGATGGGCGTAGTGCGGCGTGGGGGCGTTAAGGCAGCGTTGCAGGTAGATTTGGCGCGGGGTGGAAACCAGCAGGTCTTGCCCGCGCACAATATGGGTGATGCCTTGCGCGGCATCGTCCACCACCACGGCGAGTTGATACGCCCAATGTCCATCGGCGCGCAGCAGTACAAAATCGCCGATGTCGTGGGCGAGATTTTGCGCGTAATGCCCGACGATGGCATCGGTAAAGGCGATGGTTTCATCGGGTACGATGATGCGCCATGCGGGGGTTTTGTTATCATGGTTAGGCAGCCTGAAAGCGGGGGTGGGGCGACACGCGCCGTTGTACACAAAGCCATCCACGCCCATTTGGGCGGCGGCGTGCCAATCTTTGCGGCTGCAATAGCAGGGATACGCCAAGCCTGCGCTTTTCAGGCTGCCTAATGCGGCGCGGTAGAGCGCGTGGCGTTGGCTTTGGTAGGCAACTGCGCCGTCCCATTCAAAGCCGAATTGTTCTAGTGTAAACAAGATGTTGTCTGCTGCGCCTGCCATTTCGCGCGGGGGGTCTAGGTCTTCCATGCGCAGCAGCCATTGCCCGCCGTGGGCGCGTGCGTCGGCATAGGATGCAACGGCGGTGAGCAATGAGCCTATGTGTAACAAGCCTGTGGGGCTGGGGGCGAAGCGTCCGATGTAGTGGGGCATAAAGGCAGCCTGAAAAAGGGGGAAAGGGCGGATTATACGGGGTTTGGATTGTTCCAACGAAACGCGCTGCGCTCGTTTTGGCTTCATCCAAACGCATTAAAGCGTTTTGGCTTCATCCAAACGCAAAAGCGTTTTGGCTTCGCCGAAACTCGCTGCACTCGTTTTCAGGCTGCCTTAGGTGTAGTAATATCGCGCCCGCCAACTCCCAAACGTGTTTTAGTCAGGCAGCCTGAAAAGCCAGTTTGCAAATCCATCATTCTATCCATCTCCCCCAAAGGCACGCCCAAAATGCTACTCGCCCTATCCCTGCAAAACTTCGTCATCGTAGAAAAACTCAACCTAAACTTCCAAAACGGCTTCACCGTGCTCACAGGCGAAACAGGCGCGGGCAAATCCATCACGCTGGATGCCATCGCCCTATTGCTCGGCGACAAAGCCGATTACAGCCAAATCCGCACAGGCGCAAACGAAGCCCAGCTTTCCGCCCTGTTTGACATCAGTGAACACCCCGCCCTGCAAGCCGAATTGCGCGAACAAGGCCTGCTGGATGACGACAGCAGCGAACTCGCCATCCGCCGCACCATAGACATCAAAGGCAAAAGCCGCAGCTACATCAACAACCAAGCCGCCACGCTAGCCCAGCTCAAACACATCGGTTCGCAGCTCATAGACATCCATGGGCAAAACGCCCACCAATCGCTCAACCAAGAAGCCGCGCAACGGCAACTGCTGGATGCCTTTTCAGGCAGCCTGAAACTGGTGGAACAAACCCAAGCCGCCTACCAAGCATGGCAAGCCGCCCAACGCGCCCTAAGTGAAGCCCAAACCCAAGCCGAAAACATCGCCATAGAACGCGAACGGCTAGAATGGCAATACAACGAACTAGACCAACTCGCCCCCGAAGCAGGCGAATGGGAAAGCCTAAACCAAAGCCACGACAGCCTAGCCAACGCCGCCGAGCTACTGCAAGCCGCCAGCGAAGTGCAAGACTATATAGACAGCGACAACGGCATCGCCCGCCAAATCAGCCGCAGCCAACGCACGTTGAGCAAACTCGCCCATATAGAACCCCGCTTTGCCGAAAGCCTAGAAATGCTAGACAGCATAGAAGCCGAATTAAGCGAAATCAGCCACAACCTAGGCGACGTGCTCAGCGACATAGAAATCAACCCCAACGAATTGCACGCCAAAGAAGAACGCATCGGCGAACTCATCAGCATCGCCCGCAAATACCGCATAGAACCCGAAGAGCTGCCCAACAAGCTCGCCGAAATTCAGGCTGCCTTGCAACAGCTAGAAGCCGCCGCCGACATCGCCGCCCTGCAAAAAAACGTCGCCCAAACGCAAGCAGACTATATGCAAGTGGCGCAACAGCTATCCAGTGCACGCCACCAAGCCGCCAGCCAACTTGCCGCCGAAACCACCGCCCATATGCAAACACTCGCCATGCAAGGCGCAAAATTCCACATAGAACTGCAACCGAGCAGCCCCACCGCCCACGGGCTAGAACACATCCAATACCAAGTCGCCGCCAACAAAGGCACACCGCTGCGCCCGCTCAACAAAGTCGCATCAGGTGGCGAACTCGCCCGCATCAGCCTATCCATCCAAGTGGTAACCAGCCAATACACCCAAGTGCCCACCCTGATTTTTGACGAAGTGGACACCGGCATCGGCGGCGGCGTAGCCGAAACCGTAGGACGCGCCCTGCGCACGCTGGGCAAACAACACCAAGTGCTCGCCATCACCCACCTGCCCCAAGTCGCCGCCTGCGGCGAACACCATTGGCAAGTCGCCAAACACAGCGACGGCGAACAAACCATCAGCCAAATCAGCGTGCTAGACAACACCACCCGCGTCAACGAAATCGCCCGCATGCTCGGCGGCGAAAAAATCACCGACACCACGCGGCAACACGCAGCGGAGATGTTGGCAAATGCCACGAAATAAGAACCCATGTTTAGAACCTGTATTCACTATTTTCATAGGCATCTTTAATACCGGCGTAAGTAACAAAATGGAGGCTGTCGTTACGGTTTTATTGAGAAGTAGTCCTTAATAAACCTAACCTTGCCTTCCTTGCGCATCCCCTGATGACACCTCAAAAGCCGTTTCATGTCCGAGAATGTGCCGTCCAAG
>NZ_JAUMZV010000015.1 GCF_030527935.1 Kingella sp. (in: b-proteobacteria) | reverse complement strand
TTTTAAAACAACTAGTAAAGCACGATTTGTCCTAGTTATCTAGGACAGCCCCTTAAATTTTGCTGATACGGCATGAAAACATGATTTGTCGTTTTCAGGCTGCCTTATCGGGCGGATATAGGCAGCCTGAAACCTTTGCCAAAGCTGCAATACATGGAGAATTGGCGGCTCGCCGACATTTTGCTTATCAGTCAGTCTTATTGAGTAAACCATTTGGCGACGAGCCGTCGCCGCTCCATTTTAGGTTTCAGGCTGCCTTATCGGGTGGATATAGGCAGCCTGAAGCCGCGCCCCGCGCCCCGCGCTCCTACGGCTTGCTTGCAAGCCGTGCTCTTGCGCTAAATGTGCATGGGGCAACGTGGGCTTTTAAGCGTATGGCTCTCGCGCAATGTTTTCAGGCTGCCTATTGGTTGATGCAATAGGCAGCCTGAAACGCCATTGGGGCTCAATGTTTAAGCAAAAACATCGTCGCCAGCCCAAGAAAAATCAAAAACCCGCCCGAGTCGGTAAACGCGGTAATCAGCACGGAGCTGCCGCGCGCGGGGTCTTTGCCCCATTTTTCTAGGCACACGGGAATCATCACGCCCAAAAATGCCGCCAGCAGCAGGTTCAGCGTCATGGCGGCCACCATCACCAAGCCGATGCCCACGTTATGATACAAAATAAACGACACCAGCCCCATCACGCCGCCCCAAATCAAGCCGTTCACTAAGCCTACGCCCAGTTCTTTTTTCAGCAGGCGCATGGCTTGGGCGTTGGAAATTTGCGAGTTGGCGAGCGAGCGCACAATCATGGTAATCGTTTGGTTGCCTGAATTGCCGCCGATGCCCGCCACAATCGGCATCAGCGTTGCCAGCGCGACAATTTGCGCGATGGAGCCTTCAAACACGCCTATCACGCGGCTGGAAATAAACGCGGTTACCAAGTTCACCGCCAGCCACACCCAGCGGTTTTTTACCGAATCCCACACGGGGGCAAACAGGTCTTCGTCTTCATCCAAACCCGCCATGCTCAACATATCGGCTTCGCTTTCTTCGCGGATAACGTCCACCATCTCGTCCACGGTGAGCCGCGCGATGAGCTTTTTGTTTTCGTCCACCACGGGCGCGGTTACCAAGTCGTAGCGTTCAAACGCGGCAGCGGCTTCTTCCACATCATCTTCGGGGCGAAATTTCACCACGTCTTTTGCCATGATGTTTTCCACCAGCTCTTCGGGGTCGGAAACCAGCAGCTTGCGGATGGGCAACACGCCTTGCAGGATGTCGTTATCGTCCACCACAAAGATTTTGTCGGTGTGGTCGGGCAGGCTGTCAAAACGGCGCAAATAGCGCAGCACCACTTCGCACGCCACATCGCCGCGTATGCTGACGATTTCAAAGTTCATCACCGCGCCCACTTGGTTGTCTGCATACGACATGGCAGCCTGAACTTGGGCGCGTTCTTCTTCATCGCGCGTTTGCAGCACTTCATCCACCACATGAGTGGGCAAGTCGTCCGCCAAATCTGCCAAATCGTCGGCATCCATGTCTTCCACCGCCGCCACCAGCTCGGCTTTGTCCATGGTTTCAATCAGGCTTTCGCGCACGCTATCGGAAACTTCCAGCAACACGTCGCCGTCTTCTTCGGGCGCGGCAAGTTTCCACACCAACACGCGCTCTTTGGGCGGCAAGCTTTCCAGCACAGCCGCCACGTCGGCAGGGTGCAATTCGTGCAAAATGCCAATCAGCATTTGCAGCTTGGCGTTGGCGTGCAGCTCGGGCAGGGTAAATTGTTCGCTGATTTCGGAATAGTGTTCCAGCAGATGCGAAGCGAGCTTGTGGATGTGTTCAATATCGGCGGATAGTTGCTCGGAATCGCTGTGGTTGTAGTTTTGATTTTCCATAAATGCTCCGCCTGCCTGATGGCGCGGGGCATTAAGGCAGGTTTAGTTGATGGGGGTTGAAGGGTTTAATGTGAACGTGCTACTGGGGAGGTCGTCCATTGTGGGATGTTTGCGTGGTGAAAACCGGGGCGTATTTTACAGGAATTTGCGCTTAGAATGCTGACAACAACGATTATTTTACGAATGACCAGTTTTGTAAAATTAAAGCAACTGATTGAATTAAAACAAACAACAAAATGCCACTTTATCTTGCACAAATGTGCTTTGCTTTCTAGTACAATTACTTAACAGAACTTTTATGGATTGAAAAACCATGAAACTTATTGCAAACATAGTGCTACTATCTATTCTCCTAGGCTGTTCAAACCAATATGCGCCCATAAACTCAACAAGCAAATCAAACCATAACGAAAAGCTGCAAGAAAAAACAGAAGCAGAATTGGATAAAGAAAGCAGCATTTATCCGCCCATAAAAGATTTTCCATTTGAAGTTAAAGTTGTTCCTATTCTTTACATAGATGAAGAACAAACTGAATTAACAAGAAATAAATCTTACAATCCCAAAATAAGTGTAGGAGGAGCATACAATATATTGGTTACCAATAAAATCAATCATGATATTCAAGTTTTAGGTACAGAAGTAACAGCACTTCCCCGTATTGTGAGTAAGATATTAGCTATTGAAGATTTTAATGGAGATGGTTATCTAGACATAATGGCAGCAAATCTACCGATAGCACAATCAGGCTATCTAGGTAGTACTATTTATGTATATAAACCGGAATTTAAAAACTTTTCAGAAAGTGAGGGCATTATACAACAAGGTACAATAGATACTCCTAAACCAGGGTGTATTAGCGTTGAATATCCACACCCAAATAATTTTGAAACAATTACGGATTTTTATTGCTGGAAAAATGGCAAATGGAAACCTGTTAATCTTAAAACAACCATCCATAAAGGTTAAAATTATGAAATTTATCACGAGTATAGTAGCGTTATCTATTCTATTGGGTTGTTCAAGCCAACATACACCCATAAACTCAACAAGCAAATCAGACCGTAGCGAAACAACGCAAGAAAAAACAGAAGCAGAATTGGATAAAGAAAGCAGCATTTATCCGCCCATAAAAGACTTTCCATTTGAAGTTAAAGTTGTTCCCGTTCTTGATATAGATGAAGAACAAACTGAATTAACAAAAAATAAATCGAACTATCCCAAAATAGGAGGTGGATACAATATATTAGTTACTAATAAAATAAATCATGAAATTCAAGTTTTAGGTCCTGAAATAATATTTTTGCCTCGTATTGCGGATAAAATATTAGCCATTGAGGATTTTAACGGGGATGGTTATTTAGATATAATAGCAGCAGCCCCAGCACCAATGGGATCCGCCTATACAAGCGGTACTATTTATGTATATGACCCAAAATTTGAAAAATTTTCGGAAAGCAAGGGCATCATACAACAAGGCACAATTGATACTCCTCTACGAGGATGCATTAGTGTTCAATATCCATTATCCACTCGTCCAGATACAGAAATTATGACAGATTTTTATTGCTGGAAAAATGGCGAATGGAAACCAGTCAATCTTAAACTTAAACAACCCACATAAGGATTAAAATCATGGCATTTGATCAAAAAAAATATGAAGCAGCTAGAGATAAATTAATAACAAACAATGAAGGGATTGTTAATAATATTTATCTTGATACTAGGGGTATTCCAACAGCAGGCAAGGGAGTTGCTTTCATCGCAACGCCTAATAGCCGTAATGGGCATCGTTATACCGTTGATGAACCAAAAGTTAATGGGCTGTCCGAAGTATTAGGATTATCGGATAAAGATAAAGCTCAATTTATGAAGCTGATGCAGCAACAAGCTCATAATCTAAACACATTTCCTCGCCCAGATTACCCAAAAGGAAGAGGACAAACAAATCTAACTAATTTTTTAAAATCGCCACTAGGTAGTGCTTCTGAACAATTATTTGGACCTATTACCATGGGCGAAAATAAGAGTTTTGATGTTCTAACGAATAGCAAAAGTGTGATGCAAATAAAATTGACTGCTCAACAATCTGACGAGCTATATAGAAAAACTACCATTGAAGAAAAAGAAGGTGTTTTGGATAGGGCTGTTTTAAATAGGGTAGGATGCCCTAAGGAGGCTTTATCCGAAAACCAACGTGCTGCTCTTTTTTCTATGGTTTATCATGGCGCAGCAGATAAAGCTAGGGCAGCAGCATCCGTAATCAAGCAATATTCAGAAGGCAAAATATCGGAAGAGGTTTATCATAAAAGAATGGAAGCAACTGTTTTGCATCCTCAATTTCAAGGCAAAAATAACCAATTTTTAGGGCGTTCACGCAGAGAACTTAACCTAATACAAGATGTCCTTCCCAGAATAACCAAACACAGCTCATTAGACCCAAATCACAATTTGGATAATTTCGCTCAAACCCAAGTAGCCACTGCCCAGCTTTCTCCTGCTGCGGCAAAACTGGCGGAGCAATGCGAAAAGCAATTGATTGCCTTTTGCGAGAGAAACAATATCTCTGCTACCCATCCAGATGACTATAAAAATATTGCTATGGCGCTGACTGCCAAAGGGATTGAAGCGAGAATGAGCAGAGTTGAAAGCGTAAACGTTGCTTTAAATGAGAACTCTGTTGCTATTTTTAGCCATGAACCTGATTTGCGTTATGCTGAGATGCAACTAGATACCGCGACAAAAACACCTGCTCATGAAAGCACGCTTCAAGTTGCCCAAGCAGAAAACACGCTTGCCAGAGAGCAAGCAGAGCGACAATTTAATCAAAATCAATCGCAAGGGCGATCAATGGTCTAATTTTTAGCACTTTAACCAAGCCCAAAGTAAACAGTTACTTTGGGCTTTATCTTTAATTAAATTATTTGGATTGATACAACATGGAAACCATCCGAAAGCTAAGCCAATTTGTTGGGAAAACGTTTGCCTTGTGGGCGGCGTTGTTTGCTTTTATCGGGTTTATTTCGCCCGAAGCGTTTAAATGGGTGTTGCCGCTGATACCTTATTTGCTGGGCATTATTATGTTCGGCATGGGGCTGACCTTGTCGCCCGACGATTTTAAAATTTTGGGGCAGCAGCCCAAGGCGGTGATTGTGGGCGTGGTGGCGCAGTTTGCGATTATGCCGAGCATTGCTTTTGCGCTGGCGAAGGCGTTTAACTTGCCTGCGGATATTGCGGTGGGCGTGATTTTGGTGGGCTCTTGCCCTGGGGGCACGGCTTCTAATGTGATTACTTATTTGGCAAAGGGCAATGTGCCGCTAAGCGTGGCGGTCACTTCGGTGTCCACGCTGCTTGCGCCGCTGCTTACGCCTGCGGTGTTTTATGTGTTTGCCAACCAATGGCTGCAAATCAACGCGGGGTCTATGTTTGTTTCCATTGCGGAAATTGTGATTTTGCCGATTGTGCTGGGCGTGCTGATGCACAAGTTTTTCCGTAAACAAACGGATGCGGCGGCAGAAGCGTTGCCTTTGGTGTCGGTATCGGCGATTGTGTTGCTGATTGCGGCGATTGTGGGCGCGAGCAAGGGGCGGATTGTGGAAAGTGGCGTGTTGATTTTTGCGGTGGTGATTTTGCACAATGGCTTGGGCTATTTGCTGGGCTTTTTAGCGGCGCGGGTGATGGGCTTGCCGTATGACGCGCAAAAAACGCTGGCGGTGGAAGTGGGAATGCAAAACTCGGGCTTGGGCGTGGCGTTGGCGAAGATACACTTTGCTGCGTTGCCTGTGGTGGCGGTGCCCAGCGCGATTTTTAGCGTGTGGCACAATATTTCAGGCGCGTTGCTGGCGACTTATTGGGCGGCGAAGTTTGAGCGGGATGAGCAGGCGAAAGCAGCGCAGTCAAATAAACAGCAAAATCAATCGTAATTGTGTTTTCAGGCTGCCTGTATGACTAGGCAGCCTGAAAAACCATTAGGAGACCGTGATGCGACAATTGGGATTATCTGCCCTGCTTTGTTTGGCGTTGGCAAGCTGCGCCAGCACAGGCTCGGGCGCGTCGTTTGGCTCGGGGGAGACGGCGCGCAAGGTTACGCGGGCAACGGAGTATATTGTGTTTACGCCGCTGTGTTTGCTGTATGGGATTTGCCCTGATTTGGGCGGGGATGATGAGTTTTAGCTGGGATGGGGTTTCTACCTTGCGCGTTGCGCTGCGGACTACCACTTTGGCTTTGCATAAGTTCGCATGGCTAAATCAAAGATTTGGACAAAGTGGCAAGGCTACCTTGATGTTGGTCTGTTAAAGGCAGCCTGAAAATATGGGCGTGGCTGGGTTGTTCAGCATAATGGCGACGAGCCGTCGCTGCTCCATTTATGGCAGGCAGCCTGAAAACGGGCGCAACAATCTTCACCATCACGCCGATAATGCAAACAAGCCAAAACCCGCAATATGCCCAACCAAAAAAGGCAGCCTGAAAACCCATCCCCAGTTTTCAGGCTGCCTTCCTATCCGCTTGCCGCGTCTATTCAATATTCTGCACTTGCTCGCGCATCTGCTCAATCAACACTTTCAACTCCACCGAAACCTGCGTGCATTCGTTGGCAATCGCTTTGCTGCCCAGCGTGTTGGCTTCGCGGTTAAGCTCTTGCATCAGAAAATCCAGCCGTTTGCCGATGGTGCCGTCGTGTTGGGTAACGATGCGGCGCACTTCGGTGATGTGCGTGTGCAGGCGGTTAAATTCTTCGTCCACATCGGCTTTTTGCATATACAACGCAAATTCTTGTTTCAGGCGGTCTTCGTCAATGCTGACCACGGCTTCTTGCAAGCGGCGGCGGCTGCGTGCCAAGTGTTCTTGCAAAAGCTGCGGGAACAATTCTTCCAACGCGCCGATGATGGCTTGCATCAAATCCAGCCGTTCCAAAATATGCGCTTGCAGTTTTTCGCCTTCGCGCTCGCGGCTGGCAACAAATTCATCCACCGCCTGCGCCAATAGCTGCAACACGGTTTCTTGCAGCGCGTCGCTGTCCACGTCTGCGCTGATGATGACGTTGGGGAAGCGCAAAATATCGGCAACGGTGAGCTTGCCCAAGCCGCTGTGTTTTTTGCGCCATTTGTTGTTTAACTCGGCAAGCTCGTTGGCAAGGTTTTGGTTGATGTGCAGGCTGTCTGCGCCGTTGGCGATGCTGCTCAACTGGATGCGGCATTCTAGCTTGCCGCGCGACACTTTGTTGCTGATGATTTCGCGCATCGCGCCTTCTAGCACGCGCAAATCGTCGGGGATTTTGAATTGCACGTCTAAAAAGCGGTGGTTTACGGCGCGAAGTTCCAGTTCTATGCGTTTGCCTGCGATTTCGCCTTGCGCGTTGGCAAAGCCTGTCATACTGCGGACGGTCATGTTTTTTCCTTTGGGTAACGTTGAAAAACGGGGCTATGGTAACACAAAGCGGATGGGCAGCCTGAAACAGAAGCGAGATGCTGCCAAAATGATTTTCAGGCTGCCTATGGCTGCCCAAGACCATCGTTGGCAAACCCGCTATAATTTCGCCCATTTTCATCCATTCATCCGAAAGCCTGCTATGAGCTACATTCGCACCGCCCGCGCCGCCAATCAACTGCGCCCCGTAACCATCACGCCCAATTTTCTGCCCCATGCCGCAGGCTCGGTGTTGATTGCTTGCGGCAACACCCAAATCATCTGCACCGCCACGGTGGACGACAACGTGCCGCCGTTTTTGCGTGGAAAAAATCAAGGCTGGGTAACGGCGGAATACGGTATGCTGCCCGCTTCCACCCAATCGCGCATGAAACGCGAAGCGGCTGCGGGCAAGCAGTCAGGGCGCACGCAAGAAATCCAACGCCTGATTGGGCGCAGCTTGCGCGCTTGCGTGGATTTAACCTTGCTGGGCGAGCGGCAAATTTTGCTTGACTGCGATGTGATTCAAGCCGATGGCGGCACGCGCACCGCCAGCATCACGGGTGCGTTTGTTGCGCTGAAAATCGCCGTGCAAAAATTGCTGGATAGCGGCAGCCTGCCCGCCAATCCGCTGATTGGCAGCATTGCCGCCATTTCTGCGGGCATGGTAAACGGCACGCCGCTGCTGGATTTGGATTACCCCGAAGATTCAGGCTGCGATAGCGATGTGAATATTGTGATGCTGAACGCGCAAAATATTGTTGAAATTCAAGGCACGGCAGAAGGCGCGGCGTTTAGCGTGGCGGAATTAAACACGCTGCTGGCTCTGGCGCAACAAGGTATTGAAGAATTGGCTGCGCTGCAAGAACAAGCGTTTCAGGCTGCCTTTTAGCGATGCGGGCAAATCCGCATAGGCAGCCTGAAAACGATGCGGAACTTGCCGCGCCGCAATAATTAAGAACCTGTATTCACTATTTTCATAGGTAGATTTTATGGCATAAAAGCGTGGATACAAGGCAAAAAGCGCAGCAAGGTTGGACACCTTGCGAGTATTTTTAACGCAGTAGCCGCGTTTTTAGGGCATAAAAGATGCCTATGGAAATAGTGAATACAGGTTCTAAGCATTTCAGGCTGCCTTTAAACGCGCCAACGGCAGCCTTGCCCCTTTGTCCAAATCTTTGATTTGGGTATTAAGTAAGCATCTAAATCTTTGATTTAGCCATGCGAACTTATGCAAAGCTAAGGGGTAGTTCTCAGCGCAACGCGCAAGGTAGAAAACATAAAACCCAAGGAACACCCATGCTCAACACCTTTCACCAATGGCTAGAAAAAATCCCCCTATCCGAGCAATGGATACTCACCATCCTGCTGTTCCCCTTGGTGTGGCTCACCAAAGAAATCTGGCTCTACGCCCACATCAAAAGCCACCCCAACTGGGATTTGGAACACAAACGCCGCGCCCTAGTGGTCAGCCGCAATGTTTCGCTGATTGCCTTGCTGGTTGGGCTGCTCTTGGTGTGGGGCAGCCAAATTCAAACCTTTGCGCTGTCTATGGTTGCGCTGGCCGCCGCCACCGTGGTCGCCACCAAAGAGCTGATTATGTGCCTTTCAGGCAGCCTATTGCGCTTTGCCACGCGGCAATATTCCGTGGGCGACTACATTGAAATCGCCCATGTTCGCGGGCGCGTGGTGGACATCAACCTATTCAACACCCTGATGATGCAAATCGTGGAGAACCCGCTGATTGGGTATTTATCAGGGCGCACCGTTTCGTTCCCCAACAGCCTGCTGCTTAGCCAAACCGTGCAGCGCAACAGTATTTTTGGGCAATACATCGTGCACACCTTTGAAATCCCCGTGCCGATTCATCTGGATTCCGATGCCATCGTGCCCAAGCTGCACGCCGTGCTAGACCAATGGTGCGCGCCCTACACCCCCGAAATCATCCAATACTTTGAAGCCCTGCAAGTGCAACAGCTTTTCTTCACTCCCGCCGCCCGCACCCGCATCAACCGCGTGCCACATGATGACAAAACCTACAAACTGGTCGTCCGCTTTGCCGCCCCCGTAACCCAGCAGCTAGACATCCAACAAGCCGTGCTAGACGAATTTATCCGCCTGCAATATCGGCTGCTGCTGGATACGCAGCACAATCCCTATCACAGCTAATTGGGTTTTCAGGCTGCCTTAACGTAACCCACACGCGCCACGCCAAAGGTAGCCTGAAAACATAGCGCGTTGGCATCTCGCCAACATCATCTTGCCCACCCGCAAAGCCCGATGCATCAACCCTGTGGCAACAAACCATCGCCATTCCATGAATTAGATTTCAGGGATTAGATTTCAGGCTGCCCTACACCAAAGACAGCCTGAAAACACCCTACCCATCCAAAAGGACACCCCATACGCCCTACCCTACTACTCCCCCTACTCCTACTCGCCCCCCTAGCCGCCCAAGCCGCCCAAGCCGCAACATGCTTCCCCATCCGCCCCAAACCATCACCTATTTCCAGCAAGGCGACAACATCGGCGCAAAAGACGAAAACGGGCGCATCATCGTCCCCGCCCAACACCCCAGCACCATCATCCACCAAAACGGCGACACCGAAACCAGCAGCGAAATCTCGTTCTACAACGCCCCCTGTGCCCGCCACAACGCCGCAGGCACCGCCCCCTTTATCGTGTACAACTGCCAAGGCAAATACCTGCACCACGCCCTGATGTACGACATGGGCGAAGACTATTACGTTGAAGGCAAACGCCGCGTTATCGCGCCCAACAAAAAATGGCATACGCCGACCGCACAGGCAGCCTGAAAACGCTATTGACAAAATAACAGCGTAACAATTAACAGCAAACAGCACAGATTAAAATTTCAGCCATCCTATACCACCACCCCAGCAGCCCCTTTTAGCTTCGCTACGCAGGCTGCCCCAACCCACCCCACAAAGGACACCCCATGCGCATCATCACCGCCAACGTCAACGGCATCCGCTCCGCCTACAAAAAAGGCTTCCTAGACTACATCGCCCAATCGCAAGCCGACATCGTCTGCGTGCAAGAACTCAAAGCCCAAGAAACCGACCTATCGCCCGACATGAAAGCCCCACACGGCATGCACGGCGTATGGCATTGCGCCGAAAAACGCGGATACAGCGGCGTCGCCCTATACAGCAAACGCCAGCCCGATGCCGTGCAAATCGGCTTGGGGCAGCCCGAATTTGACCGCGAAGGGCGATACGTCCGCGCCGATTTTGGCAACCTAAGCGTTATCTCACTCTACCTGCCCAGCGGCACCAGCGCAGAAGAACGCCAAGCCTACAAATACCAATTTCTAGACACCTTCTACCCCCTACTCGCCGAACTTATCGCCACAGGACGCGACATCGTCGTGTGCGGCGACTGGAACATCGCCCACCAAAACATAGACCTCAAAAACTGGAAAGGCAACCAAAAAAATTCAGGCTTTTTGCCCGAAGAACGCGCATGGATAGGGCGCGTGATAACCGAACTCGGCTGGGTGGACACATGGCGCAGCCTCTACCCCGAAATCGCAGGCTACACATGGTGGAGCAACCGCGGACAAGCCTACGCCAACGATGTCGGCTGGCGCATTGACTACCAAATGGCCACCCCCCAACTCGCCGCCACCGCCCGCACCGCCCATGTATACAAAGAAACCAAATTCTCCGACCACGCCCCATTGGTGATTGACTACGATTACACCATTTAGGCAGCCCACGGAGCGCAGCGGAGTTGCAAAACTAAGAACCTGTATTCACTCTATTTTCATAGGCAGATTTGATGGCATAAAAGCGCGGATACAAGGCAAAAAGCGCAGCAAGGTTGGACACCTTGCGAGCATTTGCAACGCCGTAGCCATGTTTTTAGGGCGTAAAAGCTGTTGTGTGGACGATGAATGCAGGTTCACACTTTGGTGAAGCAAAGAAAAGTAAGTGCCCCGCTGGCATGAAGCGCATGATTAAAGCTACGCTCAAAGCCAACCACAAAGCATTAACCCTTTTTCAGGCTGCCCACATCCATCTCCAATAGACAGCCTGAAACCTAATCTACCACACCCCCAATAACCACCCACAAAAAAGCAGCCTGAAAATGCCCCAACACATTTTCAGGCTGCCTATGCAAATAATAAATCACCCACCCCCCTCAGGGCTTTCCACCGCCCCAAACGGACGCTTATAGCGATTGTAAGCAAACAAATACTGGCTCGGAAACCGCCGAACCCAATACTCCACATCGCGGTTAATCACCCCCGCATCATGCACCTTATCCCCATTAAAACAGCCTGAAACAGGCGCAACGTGCAGCGCAAAGCCCCGCCCATTAGGCAACCGTTCCCCCACAAAAAACAATGCCCGCACCTTCTTCACCTGCGCCAGCTTGCCCGCCAGCGTCATCGTGTAAGCAGGCTTGCCAAAAAAATCCACCCACACCCCCTCGCCGCCCTCCATCGGGCTGGGTACATGGTCAGGCAACACAATCGTCGCCTCGCCCGCGCGCAACGCCTTCATAATCTGCTTCACCCCCTGCAAATTGGTCGGCGCAGTCCGCCCCTTACCGCGCACCCGCCCCGCCTGCATAATCGCATCAAACATCTTGATTTTGGGCGGCTTATACATCGCCGTCAGCGCAAACGGCAGCTGCTCGCTGATATACCGCCCCGCCAAATCATAGCTGCCAATATGCGGCGTAATCAGCAGCAAGCCCTCGCCCGCATTTAAGGCAGCCTGAATATGCTGCCAACCATGCACCTCACGGAACAAAGCCACAATCTTTTCAGGCTGCCGAAAAAACGCCACAGGCAATTCTAAGCCACTTTTCACCGTCTCTTGGCACACCCGCAGCACATCACGCCAGCCATGCGGCAAACCCGCTTGGCGCAAATGCCGCCGAATGCGTCTGCGATCCTTGCCCAACACCGCATACATCACCCACCCCAGCGCATTGCCCAAGCCATGCAAAACGGGCAACGGCAACGCCGCAGCCCATTGAAAAAGCCATTTCAGCATCATTGTTTACTGCGCAGCAGGGGCAATATAATCCACCGAAGATTCAGGCGCGCTGGCATTACGCTGCTCCAACGGATATTTCTCGCGCAATTTGTTAAAACGCGTACATTTCGGGTCCTTCGGCTTGTTGGTGCAATAATCTTCCGTTTTTTTGCAACGCGCCGTCTCTTGCGCACTTAGCGACTGGCAGCCTTTTGCCGCACGCAAAGGATTACCCAACGGTTGGGGCGCAGCCGAAGATGCAAACGCTGCCAATAAAGCCGCCGAAGCCAATAAAGATTGCATGGTTTTCATCATCATTTCCTTACATTAGGTTGAACAAGGGCTGCGAGTATAAGCGTTTTCAGGCTGCCTTGCCTAGCCTGTTGCAATTTGCTATCATTCGCCCCGCATTAAGAGTTGGAAATTCCATGCCAACCTGTTGTTTATCAAACAATAAGGTGGACGGTTCAGAATTTATATTCATTATTTGCATATATGAAAATAGTGAATGCAGGTTCTCAATAAACCGATGTGGCTTGTTACTCATTACGACAAGCAATCCCAACCCGCTTTTAATGCGGGCATTTTTTTATCTATCGCATTTTCATCTATCGCCAATGCGCTTTACGCTAAATAAAATGCTCATCCCATTTTTATCAACATTCCCAATAAAGGAAAAACCATGAGCGAATACCTCTTCACCTCCGAATCCGTGTCCGAAGGGCATCCCGACAAAGTGGCCGACCAAATCTCCGATGCCATTTTGGATGCCCTTTTTGCCCAAGACCCCAAATCGCGCGTGGCAGCTGAAACGCTGGTGGCCACCGATTTATGCGTGTTAGCAGGCGAAATCACCACCACCGCCAAAGTGGACTACGAGCAAATCGCCCGCGACACCATCGCCCGCATCGGCTACACCGACCCCAGCTTAGGCTTTGCCGCCAGCACCTGCAAATTTTTGGTGAACTACGGCGTGCAATCGCCCGACATCGCCCAAGGCGTAAACGAAGGCGAAGGCATTGACCTAAACCAAGGCGCGGGCGACCAAGGCTTAATGTTTGGCTACGCCTGCGATGAAACCCCCACGCTGATGCCGTTTGCCATTTATTACAGCCACCGCCTGGTGCAACGCCAAAGCGAAGTGCGCAAAAGCGGCTTGCTGCCTTGGCTGCGCCCCGATGCCAAAGCGCAATTAACCGTGGCGTATGACAGCGAAACAGGCAAAGTCAAACGCATTGGCACCGTAGTCCTTTCCACCCAACACGCGCCCGAAATCAGCTACGAAGAGCTGTGCCACGCCGTGAAAGAACACATTATTTTGCCCGTGCTGCCCAAAGAATTGCTCACGCCCGAAACCAAATACCTGATTAACCCCACAGGCAAATTTGTTATCGGCGGCCCGCAAGGCGACTGCGGCTTAACAGGGCGCAAAATCATCGTGGACACCTACGGCGGCGCAGCCCCACACGGCGGCGGCGCGTTCTCGGGCAAAGACCCCAGCAAAGTGGACCGCTCCGCCGCTTATGCAGGGCGTTATGTGGCAAAAAACATTGTTGCCGCAGGGCTGGCAAGCCAATGCCAAATCCAAATTTCCTACGCCATCGGCATCGCCGAGCCCACTTCCATCTCGGTGGACACCTTTGGCACAGGCAAACTCAACGAAGCCGAGCTGATTAAACTGGTGCGCGAACACTTTGACCTGCGCCCCAAAGGCATCATCCAAATGCTGAACTTGCTGCGCCCCATCTACGGCAAAACCGCATCCTACGGACACTTCGGGCGCGAAGAACCCGAGTTCACATGGGAAAAAACCGATAAAGCCGAAGCATTGCGCAAAGCGGCGGGGTTGTAATCGTTATTGGTAAACATAAGGCAGCCTGAAACGGATAAACCGCGTTTCAGGCTGCCTTATTATTATGCTTTAACGATTACTTGCTCGCCGCATCGAACCGCCGTTGCGCTTCGTCCCAGTTGGCAACGTGCCAGAAGGCTTTGATGTAGTCGGGGCGGCGGTTTTGGTATTTCAAATAGTAAGCGTGTTCCCACACATCCAGCGTGAGCAAGGGCGTGCCGCTGCAACCTGCGATGGCTGCGCCCATCAGCGGGCTGTCTTGGTTGGCGGTGGAGACCACTTTCAATTTGCCGTTTTCCAACACCAGCCATGCCCAGCCGCTGCCGAAGCGGGTTTGCGCCGCTTTTTCAAATTCGGCTTGAAAGGCTTCCACGCTGCCAAAATCGCGTTCAATCGCCGCTTTCAGGCTGCCTGAAAGGGTGGTGCCTGTTTTCAAAATTTGCCAAAACAGCGTGTGGTTGGCGTGTCCGCCCACGTTGTTGCGCACGGGCGTTTGTTTGTCGGCGGGCAATTCGGCGATGCGGGCAATCAATTCTTCCGCGCTTAATGATTGAAATTCGGCAGGCAACGTTTCCAACAGCGCATTGGCGTTGTTGACATAGGTTTGATGGTGTTTGCTGTGGTGGATTTCCATGGTCATCGCATCAAAATGCGGTTCTAGCGCATCGTAGGCGTAGCCCAGCTCGGGGAGTGTGTAAGCCATTGTGTTTTCCTTGTTGGCGTGGTGAGAAAACGGCGGATAATAGCTGTTCGCAGGCTATTGGGCAAGCGTTAAACCATTAAAGATTTTTATGATACGCGCAGCCTAAGGCAGCCTTGCCCCTTTGTCTAAATCTTTGATTTGGGTATAAAGGGGTATGCCGCAGCGCAACGCGCAAGGCTGAAAATCCATCATCATATTCCCCATCCGCCCAAGCCCAAACTGTTCTACAATCCGCCGTTTTTATCTCACCCGAAAGCCTATCATCATGCGCCTTAAAGCCCTTGCCCCCCCTTGCCCTGCTGCTCGCCACGCCTTTTGCCCAAGCCATTGTGATATTCAACGCTGGCACAATGCCCACGGCACACAAATTTTGCTGGCAGAACGCCACGAGCTGCCGATTGTGGACTACGCTGTGATTTTCAAAGGCGCGGGCAGCACCGCCGAACCCAACGGCAAAAGCGACATCGCCCAGCCCACCGCTTCCATGCTCACGCGCGGCACGCAAAAGCTAGACGAAGAAACCTTTACCGCGCGCATGAACGACCTAGGTTCCAGCATCGCAGGCAGCAGCAGCTTTGAATACAGCCTGTTTTCCTTTCGCAGTTTAAGCGACCCCAGCAAGCTCGCCCCCACCGCCGATTTGCTCAACCAAGCCCTTACCCAGCCGCGCTTTGACCAAGCCGTGCTAGAACGCCTGCAAAACCGCGCCGTGTTATCACTGCGCCAAGCGCAAAGCTACCCCAGCTATCTCACCAACCGCGAGCAAACCAAGCTCAACTATCCCACCCATCCCTACGGCAAAGCCGCCTACCGCAGCGAACAAAGCATCCGCGCGGTAACGCTGGACGATTTAAAAACCTTCCATCAACAGCATTACGCCCAAGACAACGCCATCGTCATCATCGCGGGCGACCTGAACCTCAGCCAAGCCGAGCAACTGGTTGCCCAAACGCTCAACGGCTTGCCACTCAAAGCGCAAAACCACACCGCCACGCCGCCCGTGCCCTACCACGGCGGACACACCAGCCGCATCCCCTTTGAAGCCAGCAGCCAAGCCCAAATCAGCATCGGCTTGCCCGTTTTAAAATACGACGACCCCGACTACTTCGCCCTGCTGTTGGGCAACTACATCCTTGGTGGCGGCGGCTTTGACAGCCGTTTGATGAAAGAATTGCGCGATAAACACGGCTACACCTACGGCGTAACCAGCAGCTTCGCCGCCTACGAACAAGCCGCCCCGTTTAACATCAGCTTTGGCACAGAACGCAAAAACAGCGAAGCCGCCCTTGCCGCCGCGCAAAAAGTGCTCGCCGATTTCGTTGCCAACGGCGTAACCGAAGCCGAGCTCAAACAAGCCAAAGCCCACATCACAGGCAGCTTCCCGCTGCGCTTTGACAGCAACGCCAAACTCGCCAGCAACCTAGTCGCCATCGGGCTATACAACCGCCCAACCGATTGGTTTGACACCTACAACAGCAAAATCAACGCCATCACCGCCGCAGAAATCAAAGCCGCATGGCAACGGCATATCAAGCCCGAGCAGATGAATGTGGTGGTAACAGGGGGCGCGAAGCCATAGCCGCGCGGGTTGGGTTTTCATCACTTGCGCGCAGCATAAAGGCAGCCTGAAAATGGGGAAACGCATTTTCAGGCTGCCTATTCTGCAACATCATTCACATCGCCCGCTCTTGTTTTCCCCGCCCAAGCAACCATTTAGGCAGCCTGAAACCACTCCCCCAATCGCCCACCATGAAAAAAACCCTACGCGCCCTTATCCTGCTTGCCCTAATCATCAGCGCATGGCTCTACCGCGCCCCGCTGCTCGCGCTGGTTCACCGCATCACGCAGCCCCCAAGCCCGCATCAAATCATCAACCAAGCCAGCGTGCTGCGCCAAATTCAAGACATCAACCGCCTAGAAAGCACCGCCTACCACATTGACACCATCATCAAAACCGAAAAGCAAGGCAACTGGTATGCCCTGTGGCAAGACAGCCAAAAAGGCATTTTCACCGCGCGGGGCAGCGTGGTGGCGGGGCTGGATTTAAACCAGCTCACCGAACGCAACATCCAAATTCTTGATAACCAAAGCATCATCATCAACCTGCCGCCCGTGGAAATCCTATCCGTGCAGC
Organism: Kingella sp. (in: b-proteobacteria); assembly: GCF_030527935.1. Lineage (GTDB taxonomy): Bacteria > Pseudomonadota > Gammaproteobacteria > Burkholderiales > Neisseriaceae > Kingella_B. The sequence continues at coordinate 33,177 of NZ_JAUMZV010000015.1, read as the reverse complement.
TAGACAAAATTGACGTGTACGACATCCGCACAGGCGCGTTCAACCTTTACCAAGCCGATTTAAACGTACTTGCCGAAGTGCAATACCACGCCAAACAGCAAATCCTGCGCCAAGCCTGCGCCGACCAAATCTTGCAACGCGCCAGCGAACGCAGCAAAAGCCAAATTGAGCAACTGTTCGCGCTCACGCCAATTAAAGTGTCGGTGTACACGCCCGCTGCGTTGCCCGAGTGCAAAATCAAGCCCCCAACGCAGAAATAGATTTCAGGCTGCCTTAATGCAATGCGGTTAAGGCAGCCTGAAAACTAAGAACCTGTATTCACTATTTCCATAGGCAGATTTTATGAAATAAAAGCGCGGATACAAGGCAAAAAGCGCAGCAAGGTTGGACACCTTGCGAGCATTTTTAATGCAGTAGCCGCGTTTTTAGGGCATAAAAGATGTCTATGAAAATAGTGAATACAGGTTCTAAAATGGAACGGCGAAGGCTTGCCGCCAAATGATGTATGCAATAGGGCTTAACTGGTTGGCAAGATGTCGGCGAGCCGCTGACGCTCCATTGGTTGCGGGTTGCGCAAAGGTTTCAGGTTGCCTAAAACTGCGTGCGCAGCAAGCTGCACACCCTACGCGCTACACTGAACTTCGTTTTCAGGCTGCCTTAATGCGATGGATAAGGCAGCCTGAAAACGGTTATTCAACCTAATTCACGTTGCCATAAACATTTTCAGGCTGCCTCAACAACCATGATTGAGGCAGCCTGAACCTTTATCCACGCTTATTGCACTTTAACTTTCAGCCCAGTATCCAAAAACCCTGTGCGCAAGTTCCATTGCACATTGCCTGAATCGGCGTTGGCAAAGCGCAAGGAGAAGCGGGTGTTGTTGGCAAGGCGAGCATCGGGGTCGGGCGCGCCCAATGAAACGCTGTATTCGCCTGCGCTTAGGTTAGGCATGGTGAGCGTGCCTTCCCATTCCGCGCTTGCGCCTGTATCCAGCGTGCGCAAGTTGGTGTTTTCCAGCACCACATCTTTGCTGCTGCCGCTGCTGGATGTGAAGCGCACCACAATATTGCGTGGGTTCAGCGGACGCGCCCAGCCTTGGTTGCTCAGCTTCAATGCCCATTTCAGGCTGCCTGTTGCGCCCGATTGGCTGCTGATTTGGAATTGGCTCAGCTCTATGCGATAGCCGATATTTTTTTGCACATCTGCCATGCAGCCTTCTTTTGTCCAGCCGTCGATGAAGGTTTTGTGGTAGTCGTAATTCAGATATGCCAAGCGGAATTCTTTGCCTTCGCGCAGGATGTCGGAACAAGTGGTGCGGGCGTTGGCGATTGGGGCGCAGGTTTCGCCGCCAAACGATGTGTATTGAACGTGCTGGCGGGTAAACATGCGTTGCGCTTCAATGGTTTGATCGCGGCGCGGTTGGTAGGTGCCTGTGTCGTCAATGCTGGCGAGATAGCAGTCGTTGTGGATGCCGATGCGCGCTTTTTCGCTGTTGTTAGCAAAATCTTCGGCGGTGGCGGGCGTGCCATACCATTTAATCAAATCATAGGGATAGCGCAGATTGAGCTGGCGATTGGCAGGCAAGGCGGCGAGCAAGGCTTGAGCGATTTCTTTTTTGTTGCTATCGCTGTTAAGCCCGTTGGCAGAAGAATGCCATTCGCCCCATGCGCCGATAAAGCCGCCTTGCCACACGGCAATTACATCGGCATTGCGGTTGATGATGGGTTTGAGCTGCTCAATATGGCGTTTCACTTGGGCAAGATTGGTGTCTTTGCCCGAGGCTTCGTAGTCGTAAGCAAAGCGCAACACGGCTTTCACGCCTGCTTGGCGCATCAGTTCAAAGCCGTCGTTGAGCGAGTTGAGATAGCTTTGTGGCAAGTCTTGGTTGCGCCATTGCGATAAATCGGCAGGGGTGTAAATCAGGCGATAGCCTTGTTGCGTGATGGAATTAAGGTAATACGCATCCAGCTTGGCGGGGTCGGCGGCGTATTTATAGAAACCGCGCTCGGGGTTGGGGAAATCCAGCGTGCTGGGGGTAAATTGCACGCTGAGTATGGCTGCGTTGTTGGGCGCAGGGGTTGGGGCTGGCGCGGGTGCTGGGCTAGGCACGGGGTTGGGCGTTGGGTTAGGCGCTGGGGCGGGCGCAGGAGTGGGTTGTGGCTGCTCGGGCGTGGGCGTAGGCAGCGGGGTAACATTGTTGTCGTTGCCTGCGTTATTGTTGCCGTTGTTGCCGCCGTTATCAGGCTGCGGCTTATTGGGCTCGGGTGTAACGTTAGGCGATTTATCTTGTTTATGATGATTCACTATCAAACCTGATTTATCAGAATGATTGGACGAACTACTGTCCACCCGATTTGACTTTTTGCAGCCTGAAACCGCAATGGCACACACCAGCATGGCAATCAGCGTTTTATTCATAGATACTCTCCCGTGAGTAAAGTTGGGTTAAAAAACATTAAGTTTATATTCTACGCCTATAACCATTATTCTGAAAATAGGCAGCCTGAAAACGCATCCCCCACCCCATAAGGCAGCCTGAAACCCGCTAAAATGCTATAATCCAGCCACTTAAACCCACCCAGCGCAACATTATGCCCCTTATCCAAACCCTACCCAATTGCCCGCTAGACATCATTGGCGATGTACACGGGCAATTTGAAGCCCTGCAAAACCTGCTGCACTATCTGGGCTACACCCCCGCAGGCAAACACCCACAAGGACGCAAACTCGTCTTCGTGGGCGATTTAATTGACCGCGGCCCCGATTCCCCCGCCGTGGTGGACTGGGTGAAACAAGCCATCGGCGCGGGCAACGCCTTTATGGTGCTTGGCAACCACGAAATCAACCTGCTCGCCCACGAGCCCAAAGACGGCTCAGGCTGGTTTTTTGACTGCCGCGCCAGCAAAGACAGCCACAACTACGCCCCATGGCAAAGGCAGCCTGAAAACAGCAAACCCGCCCTGAGCCAATTTCTCGCCGAGCAACCCCTTGTATTGCAACGCCAAGACCTACGCATCGTCCACGCCGCATGGCTGCCCGAGTCCATCGCCCAACTGCAACACCATACCGCCCCGCTGGTTCAGCTTATCCAAGAATGGGACGACGAGTTGCACTGCTGCATCAAACACGCCCCGTGGTATGACGACTACCTAGCCGAGCAACACAAACACGCCCACATCCTAGAAAACCCCAACCAACACCCCCCCATGCTACACGCCACCGCCACCCACGACATCTACCGCAGCAGCCGCCACCCCATCCGCGCCCTAACCTGCGGCATAGAAAAAATCGCCCACGAACCCTTTTTTGCAGGCGGACGCTGGCGATTTTCCATTCGCAACCCGTGGTGGAACGACTATCAAGACCGCGCCGCCGTGGTTATCGGGCATTATTGGCGACATTGGCACGACAACAATCCCATGCCCAAACACCGCGAAGGTATGTTCAACGTCCCTGCTAACGGCTGGCACGGCGCGCGCAAAAACGTGTTCTGCGTAGATTTCTCCGTGGGCGCACGCTGGCGCGACCGCAAACGCGGCATCGCCCCCACCCAATCCCACTACCGCCTTGCCGCCCTGCGCTACCCCGAAAAAACACTGATGTTTGACAACGGCGACAGCGTGAAAACCATTGCATAGGGATGATGAAGCAACGGCTTGTTGCCAAAGGCAGCCTAAAAACCAACCGTAGGGTGTGCAGCTGAGCTGCGCACGCTGTTGCAAAATAAGGGTATATGGCTTTGCCACGCACCATTTAACGATGCTTAATGGTGCGTGGCAAAGCCACACACCCTACACGCTGATTTCCCAGCAACCACCCATCGCCCAACCCTACATTCAATAATAGAACCGTTCCCCAAACATCAACAAACCACCGCATCCCATTTTCAGGCTGCCTACCGCACCCCGAAAGGCAGCCTGAAACCCAATCCCACCCATCCCTCCATGCCCCCTTTCACCCCCACCCACCCCATACCCCCCAAATGGCTACGCGGCGGCAACCGTGAAACACTCTACGCCAAAACCCTAGCCCGCTCCGCCCCCGCCTACCGCCGCGAACTCATCCCCGACAGCTTTGGCGCAGACCTAGTCGCCTACGATTTTTACGATGCCCCCAACGCCCAAGCCCCCTGCATCGTCCAACTGCATGGGCTAGAAGGCAGCAGCCGCAGTCACTACGCCGTAGAACTCGCCCACGCCGCCCACACCCACGGCTGGCACAGCGTAACCGCCCACTTCCGCAGCTGCGGCGGCGTATCCGCGCGACGCATGTACCACAGCGGCGACACCCCCGAGCTTGCCCATATGCTCGCCCAGCTTGCCCAACGCTACGCCACGTTATACGTTGTCGGCGTATCACTCGGCGGCAACGTGCTGGCCAAATACCTTGGCGAACAAGGCAACGCCGCCCTGCCCCGCGCCGCCGCCACCGTCTCCACCCCATTTAACCTAACCGCATCCGCCCAAGCCCTGCAACACGGCATTCCCTACCTGCTCTACACCCCCTATTTCCTGCACACCCTGCTGAAAAAAGTCCCCGCCAGCCCCCGCCCCATCCGCAGCCTTGGCGCATTTGACGATGCCTACACCGCCCCCATGCACGGCTACACCGACCGCTTTGACTACTACCACCGCGCCTCATCCCAGCCCCACCTAAAAAACATCGCCATCCCCACCCTGCTGATTAACGCCCAAAACGACCCCTTCTACCCCGCCACCTATCTGCCGCAACCGCGCGACATTTCCCCCAGCGTGCAACTGCTGCAACCCCAACACGGCGGACACGCAGGCTTCGTGAGTGGCAGCGGACGCGGACACCTGCGCTGGCTGCCCCAAACCCTGCTCGCATGGTTTGACCAATTTGAAGCAGCCTGAAAACCAGTCCAGCGTAACAACCAGCCGTAAAATGTGCAGCTTGCTGCGCACGCTGTTACAAACCATTGCCAATTGCCAACCCAAAAGGCAGCCTGAAACCACCAACAGCCACACAACCCATTTTCAGGCTGCCCAACCCAACCCCAAGGAACTCCCCCATGACCTTCTGGCACGGCTTCATCCTTATCACAGGCATCCACATTCTCGGCGCAATGTCGCCCGGCCCCGACTTCGTCTTTATTTCCCAGCAAGCCCTTGGGCAAGGCAGGCGCATCGGGCTGATTAGCAGCCTTGGCGTGGCACTCGGCTTGGACATTCACATCGCCTACTCCGTGCTCGGCATGGCCGCCATCATCGCTTCCGCCGCATGGCTGCTCACCGCCGTCAAAATCATCGGCGGCGCATACCTTATCTATCTGGGCTACAAAGGCATCCGCGCCAAAGCCAAAGGCGAAATTACCGAAATCCGCACCGCCCAAGCCGCACCGCAATCCGCCCGCACCGCGCTGGTGAAAGGCTTTCTGTGCAACGTGCTCAACCCCAAAGCCCCCGTGTACTTCGTCTCCATCTTCACCATCGTGCTCTCCCCCGCCATGCCCACATGGCAACTTGCCGTGTATGGTGCGTGGATGATGGTGCTGCAATTTGCATGGTTCGCCCTAGTAACCCTGCTGCTCTCCCTGCCCGCCATCAACCAACGCTTCCAAAAAGCGGGGCATTGGATAGACCGCGTACTCGGTATCGCCATGACTGCGCTGGGCATCAAAGTCATCATCAGCTAACCCGTTTTCAGGCTGCCTTATCATGCCCAAAGCAGCCTGAAACCATATCAACCCCAAAGGAAACCCAATGGCACAACCCACCCTTATCCAAATCAACGGCCCAGTCGGCAACCTAGAAACACTCTACTTCCCCGCCCAAGGCGCAGAACGCGGCGTTGCCGTGATTAACCACCCCAACCCCACCCAAGGCGGCACGTTTACCAACAAAGTCATCCAAACCGCCGCCAAATGTCTCGCCCAAATGGGCTTTCATTGCTACCTGCCCAACCTACGCGGCACAGGCAACAGCGCAGGGCAATACGACGACGGCAAAGGCGAAACCGACGACTGCATCGCCGTGATTGACCACGCCCGCGCCCAGCACCCCCAAGCCGCCCAACTCGCCATCGCAGGCTTCTCATTCGGCGGCTACGTTGCCAACTTCGCCGCCCAAGCGCGCCAGCCCGACCTGCTGCTGCTGATTGGCGCAGCCCTGAACCACTACCTGATGCCCACGCCCCCCGCCCCCAACGTACAAAAAACCCTTGTTATCCACGGCGAAAAAGACGAAGTGGTAGAACTCGCCAAACCCCTAGCATGGTGCGCCACGCAAGATATGCCGCTGATTGTTATCCCCGAAAGCGGACACTACTTCCACGGCAAACTCATCGTCCTGCGCGATACCCTTAACCGCTTTGTGCCCAGCATCATCGGCTAAATAAAAGGCAGCCTGAAAACGCATTGCAACGTTTTCAGGCTGCCTAATATAGCCGTAGGGTGGGCAACCCGCTTGCCCACCAAATGTTTCCATTGACCACTTTCAGGCTGCCTTGAAGCATCGCCAATCTTTTGCCAGAGCAGGCGTTTCGCCGCCTACCACGAGCAGGGGCAAGCCCCTGCACCCCACGCGGGCAAGTATTTCAAAATAATCAACCACCCCGCCCGCGCCCGTAGGGTGGGCAACTCATTGCCCACCTTGTTTTACCGACCGCCAAAATAACAACAGCAGCCTGAAATCCCCCACCCACCACACCCAAGCCACCATGTCCCACCCCATCTACCGCTTCATCACCCTCCGCGTTCAAGCCCTAGCCCTACTCTCCCTAATCGGCGCAACCCTTGGCGCGCTTGGCAGCCACCATTGGCTAGCCGAACTGTTCAGCCACTTTTGAGCGTGGTACGGCGCATTCTTCGCCCTAGCCGTCCTGTTCGCCCGCAGCCACCGCCAACGCTTCGCGTGGCTCGCGCCCGCGCTGTTCGCCGCCTACTGGCTGTTCACCCCGCTGCCTGCCCCCGCCATCTCCGCCCAGCACAGCCACCGCGCCCTGTGGTACAACGTCAATCTGGACAACCCCAACCCGCAAGCCGAAATCGCCCTAATCCAGCAACACGCCACCGATGTCGTTGCCCTAGCCGAAATCAACCTAGATGACCCGCGCTGGCAGCCGCTGCAACAAGCCTACCCGCACGGCTGCCAACACCAAGAACACAGCCCTTTTGCGCTCGCCCTATGGTCAAAAACCCCGCTCAAAAGCTGCCACATCAGCTACATCAACGACCTGCCGCTTATCCGCGCCGAACTGCCCAACGGCACAGCCCTATACGCCCTGCACCCACTGCCGCCCATCAACGCCGAACTCGCGCAAACACGGCTGGATTATTTGCGCCACGTCGCCGCCCAAATCGCCCGCGAAAACAGCGTGCTGGTATTGGGCGATTTAAACGCCAGCCCCTTTTCGCCCGTGTTCCGCGATTTCACCCCCACCGCCCGGCTCCACAACGCCATGACCAACATCACGCCCACATGGTTTTTATTCGGGCTGCACATAGACCATGTGCTGCACCGCCAAACAGGCAACGTGCAAACCACCGCCCTGCCGTGGGGCGAGTCCGACCACCGCGCCATTTTGGTTGAACGGCAATTTTGATTTGACCCGCACAAGCAAAATAAAGGCAGCCTGAAAACGCATTGCAACGTTTTCAGGCTGCCTAACGCCATCCGTTTACAGCGAATAATACATCTCAAATTCCAGCGGATGCGGTGCCATTTGCATACGGCGCACGTCTTCCGCCTTAAACGCGATGTAGCTGTCAATCCAATCTTGGCTGAACACGCCGCCGCGCAGCAAAAATTCGTGGTCATCTTGCAGCGCGGCAAGGGCTTCTGCCAGCGAAGCGCACACGGTGGGCACTTGCGCGTCTTCTTCGGGCGGCAAGTCGTATAGGTTTTTGCTGGCGGGGTCGCCGGGGTGGATTTTGTTTTGGATGCCGTCCAAGCCCGCCATCAGCAGCGCGGCAAAGGCAAGGTAGGGGTTCGCCATTGGGTCGGGGAAGCGCGCTTCAATCCGCATGGCTTTGCTGCTGTGCACGGCGGGGATGCGGATGGATGCCGAGCGGTTTTTGGCGGAATACGCCAGTTTCACAGGTGCTTCAAAGTGCGGCACAAGGCGTTTGTAGGAATTGGTGGATGGGTTGGTGATGGCGTTCAAGGCTTTGGCGTGCTTGATGATGCCGCCGATGTAATACAGCGCAAGCTCGCTCAACCCCGCGTAGCCGTCGCCAGCAAACAGGTTTTTGCCGTCTTTCCAAATGGATTGGTGCACGTGCATCCCGCTGCCGTTGTCGCCCATCAAGGGTTTGGGCATAAAGGTGGCGGTTTTGTTGAAATTGTGCGCCACGTTCCAAATCACATATTTCATGTCTTGCGTCCAGTCGGCGCGTTCCACTAAGGTGCTGAATTTTGTGCCAATTTCCATTTGGCTGCCCGTTGCCACTTCACCGTGATGCACTTCCACGGGGATGCCGATTTCTTCCAACACGCGCACCATTGCCGAGCGCAAATCTTGCCCCGCGTCCACAGGCGCAACAGGCGCGTAGCCACCTTTCACCACGGCGCGATGCCCTGTGTTTTGCCCGTCATAATGATAGCCACTGCTCCACGCCGCGCTTTCGGATGTGATTTTAAAGCGGGCTTTGTCCATGTGCGTTTCAAACGCCACGCCGTCAAACACGAAAAATTCGGGTTCGGGCCCAAAATACGCGGTGTCGCCGATGCCTGTGGATTTTAAATACGCTTCGGCGCGGCGAGCGATGCTGCGCGGGTCGCGGTCGTAGCCCTGCGCGTGGGCAGGGTCTATCACATCGCAAATCAGCACCACGGTGATGTCGTCAAAAAAGGGGTCTATGAATGCGGTGCGGGGGTCGGGGCGAAGCTGCATATCGGATGCTTGGATGCCTTTCCAACCTCCGATGGATGAGCCGTCAAATGGCTGCCCGTTTTCAAACCATTCTTCGGGGTCTTCCAACACAACGCGGGCGGGGATGGTGAAATGGTGTTGTTTGCCTTTGGTGTCTGTGAAGCGCAAATCCACGAAGCGGGCTTCGTTTTCTTCAATGAGTTTGATAACGTTGCTGATAGACATGGCGTTGCTCCTTGCTGGCGAGTTGAGAATGGATGCGGATGATTGTGCCATTTTTTATGTTGCCCGACAACATTTATTTACAAAAGATGGGGTATCGTTTACAAAGGGGCGCGGGGATGATAGGCAGCCTGAAAATGCAGAACCGTTTGGTGTTGCGCCAAACGGTTTTTTGCTGGATGGATTGGGTTTCAGGCTGCTTTTGGGGTGTTACGAGTGTTAGGCAGCCTGAAAACGCAAAACAGTTTGGTGTCGTGCCAAACAATTTTTTGCTGGATAGATTGGGTTTCAGGCTGCCTAACCCATCACATCCGTTTAGTGCTGCTGCCCTTTCCCCTACGTCCAGCCGAGCGGAGCATCCTTTTTTCGGGAAAAAGCGTGCGCTTGTCCGACGACGCGCGTAGTGCGGCCAGTTCGCACGCGCCGAAAAAAGGATGCGCAGTGAGGGAAGTTCGCGCAGCGAACCTGCACGTCGGGGTCGCCTTTCTTTGCTTACTTTCTTTAGAGAAGCAAAGAAAGTAAGTGCCCCGTCGGCATGAGACGCATGGTTAAAACCACGCAAATGCTAACCACAAAGCACCAATCTTTTTCAGGCTGCCTTAAATGCCAGCCACAAAGCACCCCAAAGCATGATATACAACACACGTTCTAGCAAAAATCCTATTGGTGGCTTCGCTTAATTGCGTTTCAGGCTGCCATGATGTTCCACAAATAATTTTCAGGCTGCCCCAATCATCCAAGTCAGCCTGAAAATGCTGTTTACAATGCTATCGCAATCTCACTTCTTCCCACACTTCGCCTTCACCGCCGCCACCGCGCTATCCAGCTTCGCGCCATCCACTTCGCCCAGCAAAGCCTGCTCCGCGCCGCATTGGGGCAAGCGCACCACCGTGTAAGGCAAGCCGCCCACCTTGTTGCCCAAATCGCGCATCATCGCGCGGCTGTTTGCGCCCGTGTATCGCCAAATCGGATAAGAAACGGGCGTAGCTTTCAAAAACTTGCTCACGTTTTCAGGCGAATCCACCGCAATACCAATCAGCTCAATGCCTTGCTTTTTGCCCTTTTGTTGATACCATTGGCTCATCGCGGGCATTTCCTTGCGGCAAGGTTTGCACCAAGTCGCCCACAGGTTCACAATCTGCACCTTATCGCCGCTGGCTAACTGCTGTGGCTTGTTATCCGCGTGCGACACAAAATCCGCCGCGCCCGCAGGCAACGCCGCGCACAACGCCAAAATCGCCAAACTGTTCAACATTTTCATCAAATTCTCCTTACAACAAACTATGGACAAAAACAAACCGCGCCATTCTACCGCCAAACCGTTCATCTGTTGGCTTTTTTGCACCGTGATTGACAACTTTGGCGACATCGGCGTGTCGTGGCGGCTGGCGCAAGAGCTGCGCCAACGGCTCGGCTGGCAAGTGCATCTGTGGCTGGACGACCTTGCCGCGCTGCGCACTATTGCCCCTGATGCGCCCGCCGCCCTGCCCTGCGCCCATCAAGGCATCCCGCTTCGCGCATGGCAAGCGGCGCAATCTGCCGATTTGGGCAACGCGCCCGCGCCCGATTTGGTGATTGAAGCCTTTGCCTGCGACCTGCCGCCCAACGTGTTGGCGGTTATCCAAGCGCATCGCCCCGTGTGGCTCAACTGGGAATATTTGAGCGCGGAAGACTGGGCAATCCGCACCCACGCCATGCCCAGCCTGCAAGCCAACGGCTGCGAAAAATACTTCTGGCAAATGGGCTTTGTGCCACAAAGCGGCGGCTTGCTGCGCGAAGCGGATTATGTTGCCCAAATGGATGCGTATGGGCTAAGGCAGCCTGAAAACCTTGCCGCCCCCGCCAACCGCACACTCAATATTTTCGCCTTTGGCTACGCCAGCGATATTTGGCAAAAATGGGCAACCGCGTGGGCGGAACAAGAGCGCGAAATCGTGTTGCATGGCGCAGGCAAGCCCTTGCAGACCAGTTTATCAACATGGCGCAATGGTTCAGGCAGCCTGAAAATCACCCCCCAAGACTTCGTGCCACAAGCGCAGTTTGACCGCCTGCTTTGGGCAGCCGATGTGCTGATTATTCGCGGCGAAGACAGCTTTGTCCGCGCCCAGCTCGCAGGCAAGCCGTTTTTTTGGCACATCTACCCGCAAGATAAAGCCGCGCATTTGGACAAACTCCACGCCTTTTGGCACACGCATCATCAACACGCCGCACCCACCACCGCCGTGCAACACGCCCACCAAGCCCTGTCGTGCGAACTCAACGGCGCAGCCGATTTAACCCCCGCCCAACGCCGCCAGCATTGGCACACGCTGCTCACCCACCTTGCCGACTGGCAACGCAGCGCGCGCGCATGGCAACACTATTTGTTGCGCCAAAGCGATGCCGTGAACCGTTTGCACGATTGGCTTAAAAGCATCCACCGTTTGTAGTCCCGCCCACGGCAGCCTGAAAGCGCAAAACCGCCACCCCGCCCTTTTCAGGCTGCCTATGGCAACCACCCTTTCAACCCAATTCCCAAGGAGTCCCCATGTCCCAAGCCTACTGCGACTTCTGCGCCGCCCTGCCCGCCAACACAACCAACCCCAACAAAGCCTACCACGACACCGAATACGGCGTACCCGTGCAAGACGACAACATCCTGTTTGAACGACTGGTTTTAGAAATCAACCAAGCAGGATTAAGCTGGACGACCATACTCAACAAACGCGCCGCGTTTCAGGCTGCCTATGCCCAGTTCAACATCGCCGCCGTCGCCGCCTTTGGCGAAGCCGACATCGCCCGCCTGCTCGGCAACGCAGGCATCATCCGCAACTGCCTAAAAATCCAAGCCGCCATCCACAACGCCCAGCAAATCCAAACGCTGCAACAGCAATACGGCAGCTTCAAAAACTGGCTAGATGCCCACCACCCGCGCAGCCAAGACGCATGGGTGAAGCTGTTCAAACAACACTTCAAATTTATGGGCAACGAAATCGTAGGCGAATTTTTGCTCAGCACAGGCTACCTAGCAGGCGCGCATGAAAAAAGCTGCCCACAATATCGGCAGCCTGAAAATTGAAAACAACCCCAGCAGCTTATCGAACGGCGGCAGCTCGTCGCCAAACAGCGTTACCCGTTCCACCCAATCAAACACATTCCCGCGCAGACCAAACGCCCAAAGGCAGCCTGAAACCTTTGCAAAACCCTTAACAGCAGCCTGAAACACAATAAATTCCGTCATTCCCGTGTAGGCGCACTACCGCCCCAAACAAACTTTCAGGCTGCCCATCCCAAAGAAAGGCAGCCTGAAACTCAATCCCCAACCGTTTCCGTATGCTCCGCAGTAGCTTCCACTTCAACCGCCGCGCCCTGCTCTGCTTCCGCTTTTACTGCCTTGGCAGCCGCCGCTTCTGCTCGGCGTGCATCCTGCTTCTCAATCGCTTCCCGAATATTCGGCTGCGACAGCGCGTGTTGCTGCTCCTGCTCGCTCACCTCGCCCTGAAAACGGTTGTTCAAATTAAACCGCTTGCCCCCACGCGCCACCGCTTTCAAATATTTCGGGCGGCGGCAATGGTTAGACAACACCCGATGAATCAACGTGGCATCAAACTGTGGCAACGCTTCCACCAAATCCTGCTCAATGCCAATCGCCAGCGGCTTAAACCGCTTAAACACGTCATATTTGCTATACAAATAATCCGCAATCATATCCGTTTGCTTTTTCTTGCTCATCGTTTGCACGGCAGACTTCAACGCCGCGCCCAAAGCTGTTTCTTGTGTCATAGTCATCATTCCAAAAATAGTAAGAACCGCGTAGCGCGAGCCTTGCCCGCTATCTACTACGCCAAATCCATTTTCAGGCTGCCTTAAATCATAACCAGCCCAGTTTCTCCATTAAGAAATAAAAGGTTGCAACGCATCCCATAAAATCTGCACATCATCAATCGGCGTTAAAACCGCCTGCCCCAACGCCGCCAGTGTAACAAACCGCATCCTGCCACTTTCCACCTTCTTATCATGCCGCATCTGCGCCAGCCATCGTTCAAACGCAAACACAGGCGGCGCATCAGGCAACCGCGCCTGTCGCAGCAAAGCACGCACTCGCGCCGTATCCTGCGTTTTCAGGCTGCCTAATCGCTCCGACAGCAAGCACGCCAACACGCAACCCGCCGCCACCGCCTCGCCATGCAGCCAATTGCCGTAGCCCATCTCCGCCTCAATCGCGTGTCCAAACGTATGCCCCAAATTCAGCAACGCCCGCGCGCCCTGCTCGGTCTCATCCTGCGCCACAATCGCCGCTTTCATCTGACAACAATGCAGCACCGCCTGCGCCAGCAAAGCCTTATCGCGCGCCATCAACGCCGCCATATTCGCTTCCAGCCATTGCAAAAAATCCGCATCGCCTAGCAGCGCATATTTAATCACTTCCGCCATCCCCGCTGATAACTCGCGGTCGGGCAGCGTGTCCAGCGTGTCCAAATCCGCCAATACCGCCTGCGGCTGATAAAACGCGCCAATCATATTCTTGCCCAGCGGATGATTGATAGCCGTCTTGCCGCCCACCGAAGAATCCACTTGGCTCAACAGCGTAGTCGGCACTTGCACAAACGGAATGCCACGCTGATACGTTGCCGCCGCAAAGCCCGCCATATCGCCAATCACCCCGCCGCCCAGCGCAATAATCGTGGTTTTACGGTCGGCATGATGGCGCAGCAAACCATCGTAAATCGCATTGAGCGAAGCATGATTTTTATGCTGCTCGCCATCGGGCAACACAATCGAAAACGCTTCTACGCCATTCGCGTGCAGCGCATTTTGCAGCTTTTCCAAATAAAGCGGCGCAACCACATCATTGGTAACAATCGCCACCTTCTTGCCAATATGCGCTTCTAGCAGCGCAAAATCAGCAAAAATCCCGCTGCCAATATCAATCGGATACCGATGCGATGGCGCATCCACCATCAAATTATCCAAGACCTGTTTCATATTCCGCCGCACATTTCAAAATCTGCTCAAACGTCGCTTGGCAATCCTCCGCCCCCATTTCAATCACAATATGCGCCGTTTCCCGATAAATCGCATCCCGCGCCTGATACAAATCCCGAAACTTCGCCAACGCATCTTGCACCTGCAACAGCGGGCGGTTTTTATCCTTGCCCACCCGCGCAAACAGCATTTCAGGCTGCATATGCAAATAAACCACCAAGCCGCGTTGCCGCAAGCAAGCCCGATTCTGCTCCCGCAAAACCGCTCCGCCGCCCGTTGCCAACACGATATTGGGCCGCAACGATAGCTCGTTGATGATATTGCTTTCGCGCTGGCGAAAACCCGCTTCGCCCTCCATTTCAAAAATGGTTGGGATGTTCACACCCGTGCGCTCGCAAATCACTTGGTCGCTATCAAAAAAAGAGCGATTTAAATGCTGCGCCAGCCGTTTGCCTTGCGTGGTTTTCCCTGCCCCCATCAAGCCCACCAAAAATAAATTGCCTGCTATATGTTCCATAGCAGGCAATTTTAACTTAAATTTGCACAATATGCAGATTTTTTACATGATATTAGTAGCGCATTACGCTGGTTTCGCTGCCCATAATGCGTGGCGTGATAAAGAACAGCAATTCATTGCGGCTATTGTTGCGCGAACGTGTTTTAAACAGGTTGCCCAACACAGGCAAATCGCCCAGCAGAGGTACTTTTTTCACGTTGTTTTGAATCACTTCTTGATACACACCGCCCACAACCAAAGTGCCGCCATCCTCAATCATGGCTTGTGTTTTCACCGATTGCGTACGAATGCTTGGCTCGCCTTCTGAGCTTTGGTAAGTGTTATCAGGCGTGTCTTTGTTAATCGTAACATCCATGATAATTTTGTTATCAGGCGTAATGCGTGGCAACACTTTCAAACTCATCACTGCATCTTTAAATGATGTTGTGGTGCTGCCATCGCTATCGCGCGTGGTGTAAGGCACTTGATAACCTTGTTTAATTTCAGCTTCTTGACGGTCTTGTGTTAATACACGGGGAGTAGAAATGGTTTTGCTGCGACCTTCTGCTTCGGAAGCGGAAAGTTCCAAACCTAAAATGCCTGAGCTAAATGATTTCACAACCGCAATTGAGCCAACGGCAGATGACACAGGAATATTTACGTTGGGTGCAAATGTAACCGAACCATTAGCACCAGTTTTAACGCCATGAATATTGCGTTCAGTACCATTATTCCAATCATTACCCCACGAAGTGCTACCATTGCGACCAGCACCAAATTTCACACCTAATTCACGAGATAAGGTATCCGATGCTTCAACAATCCGCGCTTCCACCATCACTTGACGCGCGGGCACATCCAATTCTTCAATCAAAGCATTAAATTTTTGGATAACCGATTGCACATCATTAACAATCAACGTGTTGGTTGCAGGGTCAATCAACGCGCTACCACGCGAAGTCAAGAGAGAATTATTGCTGTTGCCTGATGAGCTTCCAGAATCGGAAATACGCAGAATTTTCTTAAATTCTTCAACATTTTTATATTTCAATTGGAAACTTTGAGAAAGCAATGGCCCCAAATCATCCAATTCTTTGCGCGCAGTCAATTCTGCTTTATCGCGTGCCAACATTTCAGCACGGGGTGCAACATTGATGATATTGCCCACACGGCGCATATCCAATTCGCGTGCATCCAGAATCAAATCTAACGCTTGGTCCCAAGGCACATCTTTCAACGAAAGCGTCATTTTACCTTGCACGCTATCGCTAGCCACGATGTTCATACCTGATTCAGTTGCCAAAATTTGCAAAACAGTTCGCACATCAACGTTTTGGAAATCAAGAGAAATGCGTTTGCCTGTAAATTTTTGTTTGGTTTTATTCGCACCAATGCCCAAAGAAGTAACATTTTTGGTTGGTGTAATTTGAATGCTTTGACGACCATTTTTACCTGTTACGGTATGCTTCCATGTGCCTTGGTTACGCAAAGTGATTTGCGTATCGTTGCCCACACGGCGCACGCTAATTGTGCGAACAGGCGTAGAAAAATCTGTTACATCTAGATTACGCTGCGCCTGAGTGGGCAATGGATAGTTTTTCAGCGTAATAACCAAACGATCGCTTTGTGAACGAATTTGCGGCTCACCAGTAAAATTTGATGCAAATTCAACTACGCCAGAATTATTGCCACCTTTGTGGAAATCAATATTGAAAGGAACAGAAGAGTAAGAAGCATTTTGCACTTGCGCACTTCTTGCAGCAGGTGTTGCGCTTACAGGCGCAGAGTTAGACGAACGCGCTTCGCTCAACTGCACCCATACTTCGTTGCCTTTTACTTGAACGTTGTATTGACCTTCTTGACCCAATCCCAATAACACGCGAGTGCTGCCTTCACCTTCTGCGGTTACAATTTGGTTAAGCAAGTTGTCGTTAAATGTTAAAGTAGGTTGTTTTACTTTTAAATCCGTATTCGCAAAATCTAGTGTAATGCGAGCAGGCGATGAAGTAATGAAACCAGTTGGTTCTACCGCATCTTTGTTAAATTTAAACTTGATTACACGCTGTTTATTAGGCAAAACAGATACTTTAATATCGGTAATGCTGCCAGCATAAGCAACTTGTGTAAGCAAGCCTGCAACAAGTGCTGATAAAACTTTTACTGAATTTTTTTTCATAATTTAAGCCTCTTTCAAAATTTACAATCTGATGATTTATTTACCTGAGTTACCAGAATCATTTAAAACGATTTCTGCTTCTCTATTCGTCCAGTTGCCTGATGCATCCTCAACCACTTCCACAACTTTGATTACATCAGGCGTAATACGAACGATACGACCAAAGTTTTGTCCAACATGATTACCAATATTAACGGTATAAACATGCCCTTCAACTTCAATCATTGCAGATAACGCCTTGCCAGCCCCAATTGAACCCACATAATTTAGATTTTCTAAACTATAATTTTCTAGCAGTTCTTTGGGTCTATTTAAATCAGGTATTTGCGAATTTTGATATGCTGCACGCAATCTCGCCGTGCTAAACGCATTTGGTCCAGAAAATTCTGGCGGAAAGTATGCTACTGGTTCCAATTTTGCAGGCTCTTCAACAGGGCGCACCTTGGTTTTCGCCTCTGCTTTCTTTTGGTTCATCCACTCTTGCACATTGCCACTTTCTTCCGAACAAGCAGATAGCAAAATAATAGATGATAATAATAAAAGTTTTGCTTTCATTGTCATTTCCTATTCTTACACATTCATTATTCTGCTTGGCTAGCAGCAGAAGCCGCTTTTGCGTCTTGGGAAAGATCCATGGCTTTATATGTATTAGCCGTTGCTGAGAGCGTTAGCTTGCTGCCATCATCTTTTGCTGATTTATTCGCGCTTGTTAGGTTGATATTAGCCAATGTAACAATACGAGACATTTTGCCAACATCACGAATAAATTGAGAAAGTTGCTCATAACTACCTGAAACCGAAATAGCAATTGGCAAACGCTCAATCGGTTTTTCTACCACAGCCTCACCAGGTGTTACATTAGTCATGGTTAGATTATTTTTAGCAGCTGCTTGGTGCATTTCTTGAATAAGCGTTGGAATTTCAGCCGTTGTTGGCAACTGTTTTAACAACACATCCAGCGATGCTTCAATCAACTCCAATTCTTTTTTCAGATTATCTAAGCTTGCAGCCTGAACACTTTTGGTTTCAAAGTCTGTTTTTAATTTAACCTCTTCTTCTTGTTTCTGTTTGTATTCATCCCATTGGCCTTGGAATAACACAAAATAACCAGCAACTAAAATCAAAAGAGCCACAGCTGCTGCTAGCAATAATTGTACCGCCTTACTTTGCAAATGGAGCTTATCCCATTGAATTTCATTTAAGTTCATCATAATCACCTTATTCTGTTGTTGCCGATGCCGCAGGAGCTGACGCGGATGTTGCCGTTGATTTAGCAGATACGGAAGATTGTGTTACTGTTGGTTTTTTCTGCTCCAACAAATTCGCAGTAATCTTAAATTCTTGTCCATTATCTGTTTTGTTGATGCTATCCAATTTAGGCGTATCAAACACACCTGTGCTAGGTAATGCAGTCATAAACATAGCAACTTTATTATCACTAATCGCTTTACCCACCAAAGTGTAAGTATTGCTAATTTGTGCATCACTCCCGCCAATATTTTGGATACTGGTTAAATAGGAACCCTCTGGGACAAGTTGATTTACCGTATCAACAATTCGCGCACCTTCAAAGCGTTTATTATCCAGCTCTTCAACTTTTTGTTTACGCTCCAAGAAACTTTGCTTTTGCGCTTGCAATTCTTTAACTTTTACAATTTGCGCATCAAGTTCTTTGATACCCGCATTCAACTCTTCATTTCTACCTTCTTGGTTTGTTATCAAGCCTGCCAGTGCACCCCAAACAAGGAAAGCTGCAACGCCACCTGCTGCCACACCAAAAAGCATAACAAACTGAAATTGTTTCTTTTGTTTTTGCTCCAATATCTCGCGATATGGCAACAAGTTAATTTTAATTAAGTTCATTTTATACTAACCCTCTCAAAGCTAAACCGAATGCTGTTGTTAATGATGCTGCATCTTTTTCAAATCGTGCACCATCGCCTTTTAGCTTATTGATTGCAAAAGAAGCTGGATTCAATTGCTCTGTTGCAATATTTGTTTGCGCATACACAACTTCTGAAATACCCGGCGCAGCGCAGCCACTACCGCTAATATAAATATGCTTAACATTAGACATGCTATCCATGTTTTGTGTAGCGTAAAAGAACTGCATCACACGTTGAACTTCTTGGGCAATTTGTGCATTAAAGCCATCTACCACCATTGCTTTATAATCATCAGGTCGTCTCATTTCGCCTGTAATCATGGCCAATGCTTCGCCATCTGTTACTTGGTAAGCACGTTGCACCGATTGCACCAATTGTTCCAAACCAAAATTGCTTTCTTGTTTGTAGAGAATTTGTCCGTTTTCTACAATTAGGGCTTTTAATACGGTGTCGCCAATATCAAACAATGCGATACGCTGACGACCGAAGCTATCGCCATTTTGCATATCGGCATAGGCAAAAGCGTTTGCCACAGCAAAAATATCCACATCAACATTGGAAGCATTGATACCCACTTCATCTAACAAATCTGTTGCGCGTTCAACGGCTTCTTTTTTGGCAGCAACCATTAAAATAGTTTGCTCGCCGCCTGCATTGCCCGACAAAACGTTCCAGTCGTAATTCATTTCATCAAGTGAACCAATATTAGCCACTTCTAACTCAACAAACTCTTGCACCGTCATGTCGCTACCTTCTGGCACAAAGCGCAAGTTCTCTTCAATGGTTACGGCACTTGCTGGCAAGGCGATATTGGCTTGCTTGCAATTGGTTTTCATTTTGCTGTAACACTGTTGCAGATGAGAGACAAGTTGGTCAAAATCCACCACTTCGCCACCTGAAACCACATTGGCAGGCAAGGTGGTAATGGCATATTTTTCAAGCTGAACTTGACTTAATTGACGACCAGACAGTTGCACCATACGGATATGGCTTGGGCTGATGTCCACACCAATGACGCTACGCCCTGATGTAGCCATAGCTTTCTTATTACTCGTTTTTTTCTCGGTTTTCTTTGAGCGCATGATTTAAGTCCTTACCTAACGCATAAAACATTTATAATGTCATTTGTCGCTTTGGTTTTCATCCAATAACAAATTCATGCGATATTTTACTTTATTTAAAAAAACACATGGCGATTTTGTGCATTATCGCTGCGAGAAATTTTATGATTAAGAAATTGATTACGACGTTTTTGGGGCTGTTATTAGGTTTATTCCTATTTGCAGTCGGTTTGGTGACTGTTGCAATTTTAGTCACATACCCGAAACTTCCGCCGCTTGATGCGGTTAAATATTACCAACCACACGAGCCTTTAACGATTTATTCGTCCGAAGGGGTGGTGATTGGTTCTTATGGCGATGAGAAACGCGCCTTTACGCCTATTGACCAATTTCCCGATGTTTTGAAAAACGCGGTGATTGCGGCGGAAGATAAGCGTTTCCGCGAACATTGGGGCGTGGATGTGATTGGTGTGATTCGTGCGGCTTTGAGCAATGCTTCGGGTGGCACGAAACAAGGGGCGAGTACGATTACGCAGCAAGTGGCGCGTAATTTTTACTTAACCAATGAGCGCACGATGACGCGCAAATTTAACGAAGCCTTGCTGGCTTACAAAATTGAAAAAACGCTGACCAAAGACCAAATTTTGGAGCTGTATTTCAACCAAATTTATTTGGGGCAACGCGCTTATGGTTTTGCTTCGGCGGCGAAAGTGTATTTCAACAAGGAAGTGCGCGATTTAACGCTGGCAGAAGCGACCATTTTGGCGGGATTGCCCAAAGCGCCTTCTACCTTTAACCCGATTGTGAACCCTGAGCGTGCGCGAGTGCGTCAAGAGTATATTTTGAACAACATGGTGGAATTGAACATGATTTCGCCAGCGGAGCGCACGGCTGCGTTAAATGAGCAGCTTACTTATGAGCGTTATCGCGTGGATGTGGACCAAAATTCTTTGTATGTGGCGGAAATGGCGCGTCAAGAATTGTTTGAACGCTATGGCGAAGATGCGTACACCAAGGGCTTAAAGGTTTACACCACCGTGAGCGTGGCGCATCAAAAGGCGGCGACGACTGCGCTGCGCAATACTTTGCGCAGTTTAAGCGCGGGGCGTGCTTATGCGGGCGCGGAGCAGCAGTTGGATTTCAGCTCGGTTGAACCCGAAGACATGGAAGACGCGGCGGAGCAATTTCTTGCCAACACTTATACGGTTGAAGGCATGGTGCCTGCGGTGGTGATTGAAGCGGGTAAACAGGGGATTGTGGCTTATATGCAGGGGGGCAAAAAGGCAACCTTGAAGCTGGGCGATATGGGCATTGCGCGTAACGCCATCGGCAATAAAAAGCTGGGCGACAAGGCGATTAAAGTAGGCTCGGTGATTCGTGTGATGAAGCTGAAAAGCGGCAATTGGACGGTTACACAGCAGCCTGAAATTCAAGGCGCGTTGGTTTCCATTGATGCGCAAACGGGTGCGGTGCAGGCTTTGGTGGGTGGTTATGATTTCCACAGCAAGGCGTTTAACCGCGCCACGCAAAGTATGCGCCAACCAGGGTCTACCTTTAAGCCGTTTGTTTACTCGGCGGCGTTGTCCAAAGGGTTTACCGCTTCTACGCTGGTGAACGATGCGCCGATTACGATTCGCGGCTGGTCTCCGCAGAACTCGGGCGGTTCTTATTCGGGCATGATTACGCTGCGCCAAGCCTTAACGTGGTCTAAAAACACGGTATCGGTGCGGATTGCGCAAGCAATGGGCGTGAGCTATTTGCGCGCTTATGTGCAACGCTTTGGCTTTACGGCGGAACAAATCCCGCCTGCGCTGTCTATCGCGCTGGGCACGGCTTCGGTTACGCCGATGCAAATGGCGGAAGGTTATGCGGTGTTTGCCAATGGTGGCTATAAAGTTGCCCATTATGTGATTGATAAGATTTTTGACAGCAAAGACAATTTGCGCGCCGAAATGCAGCCTTTGGTGGCGGGCAAAACCGCGCCGCAAGTGATTGACCCGCGCAATGCTTATGTGATGACTTCTATCTTGCACGACGTTGCCACCAAAGGCACGGGCGCGGCAACCAACGCGCTCGGTCGCAGCGATATTGCGGGCAAAACGGGCACAACCAACGACTTTAAAGATGCTTGGTTTGTGGGCTACACGCCCAAAATCGTAACCGCTGTTTACATTGGCTACGACAAGCCGCGCACCATTGGCAAAGGCGCGTTTGGCGGCAAAATTGCGCTGCCTGTGTGGATAAACTATATGCGCTTTGCCCTTAAAGGCAAGCCTGTGAGCAAGTTTGTTGAACCCAAAGGCGTGGTGAAACGCGATGGCGAAGTGTACTTAAAAGAACGCCAAACCACCGATGAGCACTTGCCGTTGGATAACACCACCGACCAACCCGAAGTGGTGCGTCCGTTGAACAAACCCAAAGCGCAAGAGCAAGACTTGTCGCCTGTTGATAACGACAGCGGCGCGGGCGAGCGCGAATTGCGCCCTGTGCAAAGCAACCCGCCAAGCCGCAGCCGCAGCAATAGCAATGGCGATGATGCTGCCAACGCATTCTTTGAAGACTAGCGGTCAAACCATCGCCAAAGGTAGCCTGAAAACTGCTTTTGGCGATTTTTTTTTTTGTTGATGCGGTTTCAGGCTGCTGATGGTTTTCAGGCTGCCTATTGTTTGCCTATAAGGCAGCCTGAAACCTTTGCAAAACCTGTAACCAATGGAGCATCGGCGGCTCGCCGACATGGTAGTAAACCAGTCATGCTATGTTTGAAGCGTTGGCGGCGAGCCGCCGCTGTTCCATTTTAGGTTTCAGGCTGCCTATACAAATGAACGATAGGCAGCCTGAAAACCCCATCTACCCCAAACCCACAAGGAAATCCCCATGTCTTTCGCCATCCAAATCACCCCGCAAACCATCCAAATCAGCCAGCCCAACCAATACCAAGTGGAAATCTACCCCTTTGGCGCGCTGCTCAACCGCTTTGCCATCCGCCAAGCCACCGGGCAATGGCACAACGTGGTCGCCGCCTATGCTTCGCCGCAACACGCGCAAGAAACGCTTACCCAACTCTTTCGCAGCGCAAAACTCAGCCCCTTTGTTTGCCGACTGGCAAACGCGCAATACACCCATCAAGGCAGCCTGAAAACGGTAAACAAATTCAAACTGGGCAACAGCGCGATACACGGCTTAATCTTTGACGCGCCCTTTCAACTGCGCAGCAGCCACAGCAACGCCAGCAGCGCCAGCATTACCCTAGTCCACACCTACTATCGCAGCGAAGACAGCGGCTACCCCTTTGCCTACCGCATCCAAATCACTTACACGCTGGAAAACCACGGCAAACTGCGCATCAGCAGCCAAGTAACCAACCTAAGCGACAGCCCCATCCCCATTGCCGACGGCTGGCATCCCTATTTTGCCGTAGATGGCGACATGGCAAGCTGGCAACTCAAAATCCGCAGCCAACAACAGCTCGCCTTTAACCCGCAAATGCTGCCCACAGGCGCAACCATCAACAGCAACCCCTTTGCCCACCGCACGCCCATCGCCCAAACCGAGCTGGACAACTGCTTCGTGCTCACCCCCGATTTCGCCCAGCCCGCCGTTATCCTGCAAGGCGAGCGCATCCAGTTGAGCATCACGCCCGAAGCGAGCTACCCCTTCGTGCAAGCCTACACCCCGCCGCAACGCGACAGCATCGCGCTGGAAAACCTGAGCAGCGCGCCCGATGCGTTCAACAACCAAATCGGCTTAATCCAGCTTGCGCCCATGCAAACGCGCGAATTTGTAACCGTTTACCAATTGGAAAACTGCTAAATCGGTTTCAGGCTGCCTTGGGTTTAGCGCATCAAGGCAGCCTGAAACCAAAGCGTAGGGTGTGCAGCTTGCTGCGCACGCGGTTTGTATCGTTTACAAAGGCAGCCTGAAAAAAACAAAATCGCTTGGTATTCTGCCAAACGAATTTTTTTACTGAATAGATTGCCTTTCAGGCTGCCTAAACAGAAACAAATTAAGCAGCCTGAACCCCACCCCAACACAACGCCCACCCGCAAACCAGTTAAAATACCCCTCTTTTTCAACCTACCCCCCACCCCAACCATGACCCCAACCCAACTCACCCACACCGCCGCCGTTCTCGCCCAAATGCTCACCTTTGAACAACCCGCCGACGTCGTCCTATCCAACTACCTGCGCAACCACCGCAAGCTCGGGCGCAACGACCGCCACGAAATCGCCGAAACCGCCTTTGCCGCCATCCGCCATTATCAAAAAATCGCCGCTGCCCTGCGCCGCCCCGCCGTGCAATCGCGCAAAGCCGCCCTTGCCGCGCTGATACTCGGGCGCAGCGTCAGCATCAGCCAAATTGAAGATTTGCTCAACCGCGCCGACAACGAAAAAGAATTACTCAGCAGCCTGAAAGCCCGCAAAAACGAATTTTCAGGCTGCCTAAACACCGCCGCCGAGCTGCCCGACTGGCTGATTGCCCGCTTACAACAGCATCTCACCGATGAACAAATTCTCGCCTTCGGGCGCAGCATCACCCAGCCCGCCCCGCTGGATGTGCGCGTGAACACGCTTAACAGCAAGCGCGACAAAGCCCTTGCCCAACTGCAAGCCGACTACCCGCAAGCCATCGCCACCCCACTCGCCCCGCACGGCATCCGCTTCACCAACAAGCCCGCGCTCAACCAACACCCGCTGTTTTTAGACGGCACCATAGAAGTGCAAGACGAAGGCAGCCAACTGCTCGCCCAGCTTGTGAACGCCAAACGCGGCGAAATCATCGTAGATTTTTGCGCAGGCGCAGGCGGCAAAACCCTAGCCATCGGCGCACAAATGGCAAACAAAGGGCGCATCTACGCCTTTGACGTATCCGAAAAACGCCTTGCCAACCTAAAACCACGCATGACCCGCGCAGGGCTATCCAACATCCACCCCGAAAAAATCCACAGCGAAACCGACCCGCGCATCGCCAGACTGGCAGGCAAAGCCGACCGCGTGCTGGTGGACGCGCCCTGCTCGGGGCTGGGCACACTGCGCCGCAATCCCGACCTAAAATACCGCCAATCGCCCGACACCCTTGCCAGCTTGCAAGCCCAACAGCAAAGCATTTTGCACGCCGCCGCCGCACTCGTGCGCACAGGTGGGCGGCTGGTTTACGCCACGTGCAGCATCCTGCCCGAAGAAAACGAAGCCCAAGCCGAACGCTTCTTGCAACAGCATCCCGACTTTGAGCTGCTGGATTGCAGCGAACTTTTCGCCGCGCAAAAAATCCCGCTCAACACAGGCAAATACCTGCGCCTAGACACCGCCACGCATAACACAGACGGCTTCTTTGCCGCCGTGTTCCAACGCAAAGAAGCGTAAACATGATTTCAGGCTGCCTATTGCTTAACCCATCAAGGCAGCCTGAAAAACATTTCCGTAGGTCGGGCCTTTATGCCCGACAAACCACCAGCGCACAAACATCAGTCGGGCAACAAGTGTCCGGCCTACGCACATCCATCAAGGCAGCCTGAAACCCCACCCCCCACTTTCAGGCTGCCTAATCCCGAAAGCCCCACCATGCCCCACACCACCAACAAAACCCTAGCCCAAGCCGAGCGCATCATGCTGGTTTGCGTGCTGCTGTCCAACCAATACACAGGCAGCAACCAAACGCGCGAACGCAGCTTTCAGGCTGCCTGCATGGAAGCCGCCGAACTCGTCCGCGCCACAGGTGGCGAGCTTATCCACAGCGAAACCGCCAAGCGCGACACCCCACACACCGCGCTATTTGTCGGCACAGGCAAAGCCGAAGAGCTTGCTGGGCTGGTCGCGCAACACCAAATCCAACTCGTTATCTTCAACCACGAGCTCACGCCCACCCAAGAGCGCAACCTAGAACGCGCCTTGCAATGCCGCGTGCTAGACCGCGTGGGGCTGATACTCGCCATCTTCGCCCAACGTGCCCAATCGCAAGAAGGCAAGCTGCAAGTGGAACTCGCTCAGCTCAACCACCTAGCCAGCCGCCTTGTGCGCGGCTACGGGCATTTGCAAAGCCAAAAAGGCGGCATCGGGCTAAAAGGACCGGGCGAAACCCAGCTAGAAACCGACCGTCGTCTGATTCAAACCAAAATCACCGCGCTCAAACGCCAGCTCGCCAACGTAAAAAAACAGCGCGAAACACGGCGCAAATCCCGCCTTTCAGGCAGCCTGAAAACGATGGCGATTGTCGGCTACACCAACGCAGGCAAATCCACCCTGTTCAACCGCCTAACCAAATCCAGCGTGTTCGCCAAAGACCAGCTTTTCGCCACGCTAGACACCACCGCGCGGCGGCTGTATCTCAACCCCGCCGCCAGCGTGATTTTGACCGACACCGTGGGCTTTGTGCAGGATTTGCCGCACCAGCTTGTTTCCGCCTTTGCCGCCACGCTGGAAGAAACCGCGCTGGCGGATGTGCTGCTGCATATTGTGGACGCGAGCGATGCCGAACACGAGCGCAAAATCCAAGACGTGAACGCCGTGTTAGCCGAAATCCACGCCGATAAAATCCCGCAGATTTTGCTGTACAACAAAATAGATTTACTGCCCGAAGCGGAACAACGCGCAGGCAGCCTGAAAAACCACGCAGGGCAAACCGTTGCCGTGCGCGTGTCAGCAAACAGCGGCGCGGGCTTGGATGATTTGCGCGCAGCGTTGGCGGAGTGGGCTTGAATGGATGGTTTTCCCTACGCTGAACTGCGTTTCAGGCTGCCTAAACGGTTATGCCCGCGCCCAAAGGCAGCCTGAAACCTTTGCAGAACTTGTAACCGATGGAGCGTCGACGGCTCGCCGACATTTTTCAATTAACCAACACAGTTTGAAACCTTTGCAAAGCCTAAAACACCACAAGGAACAGTCAATATTTCCGTCATTCCCGCGCAGGCGGGAATCTTGGTTTAACTCACGCAATAGATTGTTTTTTCATACATTTATGAATATTGAGCAAAATTTCCGCCTACGCGGGAATGACGGCATTTCTTGTGTTTCAGGCTGCTGTTAGAAGTTTTGCAAAGGCTTCATCAGTTTGTTTAATAAACCATTTGGCGACGAGCCGTCGCCGCTCCATCTGTCGCCGAGCTTTTGCAAAGATGGCTAAAACAATAAGGCAGCCTGAAACGGAGTTCAGCGAAGCTAAAACAACCGTTGCATCAACATCAGTCGGGCAACAAGTGCCCGACCTACGCGCTGCCCCATGATGAATGAACCATTTCAGCAGCCTGAACCTTCCGTAGGCCGGGCACTCGTTGCACGACACTTCCGCAATGAACTGTTTTGCCAACTATTGTCGTTTCATTTTCAGTTGTGATGGGTAAACCTCGTGCGCAGCCAAGCGGCACACCCTGCAACTCTTTTATCGCAACCCAATAACCATGATGGCGATGTTGTTGAATGTAGCATCTCGCGCGTGTAAACTGCGTCTCGCGTTTCAGGCTGCCTAAAAGATAAAGGCAGCCTGAAACGCAATTTTTCTCAACTCTCAACGGAGTAATCATGATGAGCATTAAAATCGTTGCCACCCTTGCCGTTCAACCTGCCCACCGCGCCGAGCTGCTTGCCGTGTTCCGCAATTTGGTCGCCAAAAGCCGCGCCGAAGCGGGCAACCTGCGCTACGACTTGCACCAAGATATGCAAAACGAAAACCGTTTTGTGTTTGTGGAAACATGGCAAGACCAAGCGGCGGTGGACAGCCACAACGCCAGCAGCCACTTTCAAGGTTTTGTGCAAGCGATTGACGGCAAAACCGATAGCGTGGAAATTGTGTTGATGACGGATGTGAGCGAAAACGGCAATTAACCGCCGCGCAGCAGAAAGGCAGCCTGAAAATGGGAATAACGTTTTTGTTTTGTTAAACGCCATTTCAGGCTGCCTAATATCCAGCTTAGGGTGTGCAGCTTGCTGCGCACGCTGTTGGGATAGAATAAACCGCGTGCGCAGCAAGCTGCACACCCTACAACTGCCGAAAAATCCCACCGCCTTTGTGTAAACGCATGAAAGGGGGCAGTTTGCAGACAACATTAAGTCAGCCTGAAAATGGAGCGTAAGTAACAAATTTACTGTTAAATCCAAGAACATAGCCGCTAAGTAACAATTCGTTTTGAAGCGGATGATTTTACGGGAAACTTTTGTGCGGACCATCCCGTTTGGGGAAGAATATGTTTTCTTGGTGGGAAATCATGGGGCGGTTTTTGGCTTTTGTGTTTTATTTTTGTTGTTTAAAGGCTACCTGAAAGCATGGGTGTGCGCGTGGTTGGCGTATGAAAAGCAGCCTGCACCCTTGTTTGTATGAGTGCAGGCTGCTTTTTTGCTTTCAGACGACCTATCAGGCTACCTGAAAAAACGGCAACCTGAAAAGTCTTTATTCGACAACGGTATGCAGGCGCACATCTACATTGCCGCGAGTGGCGTTGGAATAGGGGCAGACTTCGTGCGCGCGGGCGATGAGTTTCTGCGCGTCTTCTTCGCTGATGCCGGACACGGTGATGGTCAAATCGATGTCGAGGCTGAACGTGCCGTCCGGTTTCTGGCCGATGCCCACGCCTACTGTGGTTTTGGATGTGGCTGGGTGGATATTGAGCTGCTGTTTGACCAGGCTCATCGCGCTGTCGAAGCAGGCGGCGTAGCCCATAGCGAAAAGCTGTTCGGGGTTGGTGCCTTGCTTGCCGCTTTTGTTTTGGAAGGATACCAAGTCAAAACCGATAGAGCCGTCATCAACTTGAGTGCGTCCGTCGCGTCCGCCGGTGGCTGTGGCTGAAGTATGGTAGAAAATTTTCATGGGATTGTCCTCTCAAGACGGTTGGTTAAATTAAAGCTGTTGAATCAGATAGTTTTGGTAGCCGATTTCTTCAATCAGGCTCAAGTGTTCGGCGAGCCAGTTGGTATGTTCCTGCTCGTCGACAATAAATTCCTCAATCATTCTGCGCGTAATATAGTCGTCGGCGAACTCGGCCAAAGCGGCATTCAGCCCCGCCATGCCTTTCGTGCCTTCTTCGTGGTCGTAGGCCAGCATTTCCTTGATGTCGGCAAACACGGGAAAGGGGTCAATCGCCACTTTCGGGGTGCAGCCCAGTTCTAGCAGCCGCGCATTGACACGTTGTGCCTCTTTCCATTCGTCTTCGGCTTCCGCCTGCATTTTGGCAGCAAGTTTGCTGTAGCCTTTTTAGCGGATGATTTCGGCATGGATGCTGTGCTGCTGTGAATTGCCAAACCAGCCCTGCGCCATTGCGTTCAAAATTGCCAGTTGTTTTTCGTTTGCCATGATGCGTTCTCCTGTGCTCGTTGAAAGTGTGTCCATTATATTGAACGCTTGGCGCAGGTGTTATATGATTCGTCCAAAATAATTGCCTATTTCTACAAAATATTATGTTTTCAGCCGATACCTTAAAACGCCTGCTAAAAGTGATTCCGCATAACCAGCTATACCTGTCGCCGATTGACGGCCTGCTGCTCCGCCATGCCGACCGGCCGTTTTCCTACGAGGGCGTGATTCAGGAGCCGAGTATCTGCATCGTATTGAGCGGCGAGCGAGAAGTACAGTTAGGCGAGCAATGTTACCGTTTTGATAACCATTATTTCATGTTTTGCCCCGTAAACGTGCCGATGCGCGGCGAAATTCGGCAGGTTGCGCCGAAAGAGCCGTTTATCGTGATGTCGATGAAAATCGATACTCAGGCGGTGGGTAAAATCCTATTGGAACACCCAAGCCTTGCCGCTCAAGCCGTACAAGGCGATGAAGGGTTTTCCCAATGGTGTTTGGACGAAGCGCTGAAAAATGCGGTAGAGCGTTTATTACTCTTGCACGAAACTCCAAGCGATATTCCATTTCTTGCACCGCTTATCCGGCAGGAAATCTACTACCGCCTGCTCACGGGCGGGCAAGGCGGCAAGCTCAAAGCGATGGCAAGTATCGGTTCGCACACGCAGAAAATCGCCCAGGCCACGGATTATCTGCAACAGCATTTTGCCGAGGCCGTAACGGTGGAAGAGCTGGCGGATTTGTGCGGTATGTCGGTGTCGGGCTTCCACAGCCATTTCAAGAAAATTACCAGCCTTTCACCGCTGCAATACCAGAAATCTCTGCGCCTCACCGAAGCCCACCGCCTCATTGCCCAAGAAAGCCGCAACATCGCCGAAGCCGCTTACCAAGTCGGTTACGAATCGCCCAGCCAGTTCAGCCGTGAATACAAACGCTATTTCGGGCATGCTCCGAAAGAGGCACGGGCTACCTGAAAGCATGGATGGGTGGATGGTCGGCATATAAAAAGCAGCCTGCACTTTGTTTTTCGAAGGTGCAGGCTGCTTTTCAAACGGCCTTCGGGCTGCCTGAAAACCTATCCCTGCAAATCAAACAATATTTGCTGATGCTCTGCCGCAGCGGCGAAATCGGGAACGGTGTGCGTGCCTTCGGTTAAATCGCGGTACACGGCGCGGTAGGCACCCACGAGATTTTCCTGCGCTTCCGTATGCGGTGCGAAGGTTTCGCGGCTGTCGTTGCTGCGGGCGATTTCAATGGTTAGCGGCTGGTATTGGATGTGGCCGTTGGCGGCAGTAATGGTAATGCGGGCGTGTTCGCATTCAATGCTGATTTTCAGACCTTCCAAGCTGCCGCCGTAAGCCGCATCAATCAAGCCGCCTTGCGCGGTGCGGGCATGGAAAAACACATGGTCGGTGGCGGTGCGGTGCACGGTTTCGCCGGTGTCTTGCAACAGAATTTCGGCATATTGGCAGGCGGTGAGCGCGTGCATTTGGTTCAGGCTGCCAAACAGGAGGTGCAGGGCGGAGAGCAGATGGCCGAAGGGGATGGTGAGTGTGTTTACGCCGTTTTCCTGAAATTGGGCGTAGCGGTAGCGGGAAAGGGAGGTGCGGGCACGGGAAGGGTCGCCGCCTTGAATGGTGCAGGCGAGCATCCGCCCTGTTGCGGGGTCGTCCAATAATTGTTTGATTTTATTTACATAGGGCGAATGCAGGGCTTGCAGGCCGATGAAGTTTCGGCAGCCGTATTGGGTGGCCAGGGCGGCGAGATGGCGGGATTGGTCGGGGTCTGTGCCCAGCGGCCATTCGCAATAAACGGCTTTGCCGGAAGGCAGGATTTGTTCCAGCAGGGCTTGGTGTTGCGGCAGATTGACGGCGACCACCAGCAAATCCACGTCGCTGCGTGCTGCCAATTCCGCCGCGTTGTCGGTGGCAAACGGCACGCCGTATTTTTGTGCGGCAGCTTGGGCTTTGGCGGGCGTGCTGGCGGTCAGGCCTGTGATTTCAAACAGTTCGGGCAGTTTGGACAGGGAAGGGAAGTGCGCTGATGCGCCCCAGCCGCCGTCCGTGCTCAGTCCGATGATGCCGACGCGGATTTTTTGTGATGGGATTAGATTGGATTTCATCGTGTTCTCCTAAATATAGTCGATTAAAATAAAAATGAGACAAGGCGGCGAGCCGCAAGGCGTACAGGTAGTACGTCAAGGCGAGCCAACGCCGTATCATTGCAATTTTAATCGACTATAAAACAGATTGTTTGTGGTATGGGTTTGAAATGATAATGCAAACAGAAAGTACGGTGCAAACATCAGTCATGCGGTTTTAAGCCGGTTTCTTGCGGGCAGCGTATACTCCGTTGAAGCTGCGCTTTCAGGTAGCCTTCAAGCGGCGTAAGACGGCTGAAAATGTCGTATTCCGAAATTCTACCTAAAAATTCCCTTTGGCATTCCCCATCTTTCCCGATAAAATGCGTTCAAGTTTTTAAACGTATAGACTCAAGAAATCGAATATGCCGCAACAAACCATGACCCTGATGCGCGAGTGCATTCCCATTTTTACCGTGTTGAGCGATGAAAACCGCCATCAAATCCTGCGCGTGCTGTGGGAACACGGCAAGATGAATGTGAATGAGCTGACCGAGCATCTGCATCTGTCGCGTCCTGCGGTGTCGCATCATTTGAAAATCATGCTGCAAGCCGGGGCGGTGGCGGTGGAGCAGGTCGGCAAGGAGCGGTTTTACAGTATTGCCATGGCGGATGCGATGGCGAGATTGAAACAGCTTGCCGATTTGATGGCTCAAAATTGCCCGCTTTCAAAATAGGGTTATCCGCTAACCCTTTATTTTTACTCAAATACGTTTACATTTTTAAACTTATCAACTTAAAGGAACGATTATGTTATTTACTCCATTCATTTTTCAAAACGGCAAAACCGCCAAAAACCGTATCTTCAAATCCGCCATGGAAGAGCAACTTGCCCAAAACGACCAGCCGTCTGAAAAACTCGTCCGCCTGTACGGCACTTGGGCGCAAGGCGGCGCAGGCGTTTTGGTAACGGGCAATGTGATGGTCGCCGAAAGCGGCAAGGGTTCGATAAACGATGTGGTGATTTCAGACGAGCGTGGGCTTGAGATGCTCAAAAAATGGGCGAAAGCCGGCACGCAAAACGACACGCTGCTCATCATGCAAATCAACCATGCGGGCAAACAGTCGCCTGCGGTGGTCAATAAAACGCCGCTTGCGCCGAGCGCCGTGCTGTTGGTGGGCATGGACGGCTTTATCAACCTGCCGAGTGAATTGACTGCCGACGAAACCAACGGGCTGATTCAGCAATTCGTGCAAACCGCGAAAATTGCCGAGCAGGCCGGCTTTTCAGGCGTACAAATTCACGCCGCGCACGGCTATCTCATCAGCCAATTCCTTTCGCCGCACCACAACCGCCGCCAAGACCAATGGGGCGGCAGCTTGGAAAACCGTATGCGCTTCCTTTTGGAAACCTACACCGCCATCCGCGCTGCCGTGGGCAAAGATTTCTTGGTGGGCGTAAAACTCAATTCGGCAGAT
Organism: Kingella sp. (in: b-proteobacteria); assembly: GCF_030527935.1. Taxonomy (GTDB): domain Bacteria; phylum Pseudomonadota; class Gammaproteobacteria; order Burkholderiales; family Neisseriaceae; genus Kingella_B. The sequence continues at coordinate 706 of NZ_JAUMZV010000015.1, read as the reverse complement.
TTCCAAAAAGGCGGTTTTGATGAAAGTGAATCGGTGCAGGTGGTGCAAAAACTGTCGCAAATGGGTATTGATTTTATTGAAGTTTCCGGTGGTAACTACGAAAGCCCGCACATGCTCGCCGCCAAAGACAGCACCCGCAAACGCGAAGCCTTCTTCATCGATTACGCCGAAAAAGCCCGTGCAGTCAGCCAAGCCCCGCTGATTATCACCGGCGGCTTCCGTTCGCAAAACGCCATGGAAGACGCCTTATCCAGCGGCCATTTGGATTTGGTCGGCGCCGCCCGCCCGTTTGCCTTAGTCCCTGATTTGGCGAACCAAATGCAAAACGGCACCTACCAAACCGTACAAACCGATCGCATCCAAACAGGCGTAGCGTTTGTTGATAAAAAAGCGGGCGCAATGTTGGAAATGAATTGGTATATGACGCAAATGGACTTGATTGGGCAAGGCAAGCAGCCTAATCCTAAATTGTCGGCGTGGAAAGTATTGCTGAAAACCTTGTGGGAAAACGGCAAAGCCGGGTTAAGCACAGGAAGGGCTTGATAAACCACTTCAAACACCGCTTGGAATGGGCTACCTGAAAGCAGCCTGCACTTTATTGATTGAAGTGCAGGCTGCTTTTTGATGCTTTCAGACGGCTTTTCAGGCTACCTGAGACCTTTGCAAAATTCCCCAAAATCCCCTAAATTCCCACCAAGACATTTAG
>NZ_JAUMZV010000014.1 GCF_030527935.1 Kingella sp. (in: b-proteobacteria) | reverse complement strand
GCTTATTTTTCCCAAACTGTTGTGTAAACAACGCGGTTGATTTCTACACCTAATCCACACCATACAAGGAAACCCCATGAACAAAATCATCCTGCTCACCGCCCTAACCCTGCTCGCCGCCTGCGGCAAAAACACCGACAAAATCGGCGAAGCATCCACCGTGTTCAACCTGCTCGGCAAAAACGACCGCATAGAAATAGAAGCCTTTGACGACCCCGACGTGCACGGCATCTCATGCTTCCTATCCTACGCCAAAAAAGGCGGCATCAAAGAAACCGTCAACCTAGAAGAAGACGCATCCGATGCCAGCGTCGCCTGCGTGCAAACCGCGCCCAGCATCGCATACAGCGAAAACGTTGTCAGCAAACCGCGCCAAGTATTCAAACGCAACGCCAGCTTCGCCTTCAAAAGCCTGCAAATCGTCCGCTACTACGACCCCAAGCGCAAAGCCTTTGCCTACATGGTGTACAGCGACAAAATCATAGAAGGCTCGCCCAAAAACTCCCTATCCGCCTTCTCGTGTTACAGCACCACCCGCGCCACCCCAGCCGCCAGCGCATCCGCACCCGCCAGCAACATCCAACAAATCGGCGCGTGCGACATCAGCGCGTGATTGAAGCAACAATCCGTAGGGCGTGTGGCTCTGCCACGCACCGATTAGCAGATTTTTATTTTAGCCCCCCAAAGGCAGCCTGCCCCTTTGTCCAAATCTTTGATTTGGGTATAAAGGGGTAGTCCGCAGCGCAACGCGCAAGGTAGAAATCCCCCACCGCAAGGAACACCCCATGCTCCCCCCCATCCAATCCCTAAAATGGGACAACAACAATCTCATCGTCGCCATCGCCCAAGATGCCCAAACAGGGCGCGTGCTGATGGTTGCCTACATGAACCCCGAAGCCCTGCAACAAACCATCCAAACAGGCTACGCCCACTATTACAGCCGCAGCCGCCAAAAACAATGGAAAAAAGGCGAAGAATCAGGGCACACCCAGCGCGTACTCGCCATCCGCACCGACTGCGACGGTGATGCCATCCTGCTGCAAATCCAACAAAACGGCGGCATCGCCTGCCACACAGGACGCGAAAGCTGCTTCTACCGCCAATGGCAACATAACGACTGGCAAATCCAAGACCCCGTTATCAAAGACGAACAGCAAATCTACGGCAAAAACCCATAGGCAGCCTGAAACGCCGTTCAGCGTAGCCAAAAACACCCTTTTCAGGCTGCTGCCCCGTCATCCCCAACCCAAAGGAACCCCACCATGCCCCAATCCATCCTAGCCCAACTGCAAACCACCATCAACGCACGCAAAACCGCCAGCCCCGAAACATCCTACACCGCCCAACTGCTACACCAAGGGCAAGACAAAATTCTCAAAAAAGTCATAGAAGAAGCAGGCGAAGTGCTGATGGCAAGCAAAGACGGCGAAGCCCAACACATCGTGTACGAAATCGCCGACCTTTGGTTTCACAGCATCATCCTGCTCGCCCACCACAACCTAAGCATAGACGACATACTCGCCGAACTCGCCCGCCGCCAAGGAATATCAGGCATAGCCGAAAAAGCATCTCGCCCAAAAAGCTAAACTCTATTAAAATGCCACCCTTTCAGGCAGCCTGAAAACCATCAAGGACAAAACCATGACCGATTGCCTATTTTGCAAAATTGCCGCCAAACAAATCCCCAGCAGCATCGTGTATGAAGACGACGAAATGCTCTGCTTCAAAGACATCCACCCCGCCGCCCCCGTGCACCTGCTGCTCATCCCCAAAACCCATTTTGATTCGCTCGCCCACGCCCAGCCCCAACACCAAGAACTGCTGGGCAAAATGATGCTGCACGTGCCGCAAATCGCCCAGCAAGCAGGGTTAAGCCACGGCTTCAAAACCCAAATCAACACAGGCAAAGGCGGCGGGCAAGAAGTCTTCCATCTGCACATCCACATACTCGGCAACCCACAATAGGCAGCCTGAAAACAGGCAAAGTGAGTTTCGGCGAAGCCAAAACGCATTTTCATCCACCCCAAAGGGAGCAGCAACATGACCACCCCCGCCAACAAACCCGACTACATCAAGCTCATCGCAGACGAACTATTCAGTGGCTGGAAAGCATTTGAAGTCATCTGGCTGCTCGCCTTTATCGCCGCCCAAGTGATTGCCTATGTGCAAAATCCCACCAGCGCATTAGAAATGATTTCAGGCATTTCAGGCATCATCTGCGTGGTGCTGGTCAGCAAAGGCAAAATCAGCAACTACTTTTTCGGGCTGATTTTCGCCTACACCTATTTCTACGTTGCATGGCGCGCCAACTTTATCGGCGAAATGAATTCCGTGTTGTATATCTATTTGCCATCGCAATTTATCGGCTACTTCATGTGGAAAAGCAACACCGCCCACAGCAGCGACGGCGACACCGTTATCGCCAAAGCATTAAGCCCGCAAGGCTGGGCAATCATGCTCGCCATCATCGGCATCGGCACATACGGCTTCATCCAAGCCCTACGCGCCGCAGGCGGTAGTTCCACAGGGCTAGACGGCGCAACCACCGTCATCACATTTGTTGCCCAAGCCATGATGATTTTGCGCTACCGCGAACAATGGCTGCTTTGGATTGCGCTCAACGTGTTATCCATCATCTTGTGGGCAAACACTCCCGCCATGTATCTGATGTATGGCGCATACCTATGCAACTCGCTCTACGGCTATTACAACTGGACCAAACTCATCAAGCAAGCCCCCAAGGCAGCCTGAAACGCAGTTCAGCGTAGCTAAAACGGACGAAGTAATAAAATACCCCCCGCGCAGCCCAACCCCTTTTCAGGCTGCCTAACCCTTTTTACCAACCCCAAACATCACAAGGAACTCAATCATGGGATTAACATCAATCTGGCATTGGCTTATCGTATTGGCAATCGTTGTGCTCGTATTTGGCACCAAAAAATTGCGCAACGTAGGTAAAGACCTAGGCGGCGCAGTCCACGACTTTAAAGAAGGCTTGGAAAAAGGCAGCAACGAAGCCGAAGCCAGCAAAAAAGAAGAAGCGATTGAACAAAAAACCGATAAACAAGCCTAACCATGTTTGATTTTAGCTTCACCGAGATGCTGTTATCAGGCGTGGTTGCCCTAGTGGTATTAGGGCCAGAACGTCTGCCCAAAGTGGCGCGCAAAGCAGGCGAATGGGTAGGCAAAATTCAACGCTTGGCAGCAGGTGTCAAACAAGAATTGGCAGCCAACGGCGAATACGCCGAATTAAGCAAAGTGAAGCAAGATTTCACCAGCACGGTTGCCGATTTAAAACAAGAATTGCAAGATTTCGGCAAGCAAGTTGAGCAAGAAACGCAAGAAATCGCCCAACACACACAAGCCATCGCCGCGCAAGCGCAAGAAGACAACCGCCCCGCATGGGAGCGATTGCCCGAGCAAAAAACGCCAGCCGATTTTGGCATAACAGAAGATGCGCCCCCCGCATTTGACTACACACCGCAGCAGCCCATTGCCGCGCTCAACGCCAAATCGCTGCGCAAACAAGCGATGGCACGCAAACGCGATATGCGCCCGCGCCACCGCGCCACACCTAAGCTAAGGAGTCGCCGATGAGCCAAGCTACCGAGCCAGTCGGCGGGCAAGCGCAGCCGCTGGTGGAACATTTGCTGGAATTGCGCCGCCGCTTGGTGTGGGCGTTGTTGGGCATAGCGCTGTGTTTTTTTGCGATTGTGCCCTTTGCGCAGCCCTTGTATGCCTTTGTTGCCCAGCCTTTGATGGCGGTGCTGCCCAACACCACCAGCATGATTGCCACCGATGTCATCGCGCCTTTTTTTGTGCCGATTAAAGTGGCGTTGATGGCGGCGTTTTTGGTTTCGCTGCCCAACACGCTGTATCAAATTTGGGCGTTTGTTGCCCCCGCGCTGTATCAACACGAAAAACGACTGATTGTGCCGCTGATTTTATCCAGCCTAATCTTGTTTGCCGCAGGCATGGCGTTTTGCTATTTTCTCGTGTTTCCCGTGGTGTTCAAATTCTTCGCAGGCATGACCCCCACAGGTGTTTCTATGGCAACCGATATTGATAAATATCTGTCGTTTGTGTTGGGGATGTTTGTTGCCTTTGGCATGACGTTTGAAATCCCCGTGGTGGTGGTGTTGCTGTATCGCATGGGCGTGATTACTTTCGCGCAATTATCCGCCGCCCGCCCTTATCTGATTGTGGCTGCGTTTATTGTTGCCGCTGTACTCACGCCGCCCGATGTGTTGTCGCAAATCATGCTCGCCATTCCGATGATTTTGCTCTACGAAAGCGGGTTGCTGGTGTGTCGCATGATTAAACCGCGCACGCGAGATGATGCGGACAACGATGATGCAGATAAGGCAGCCTGAAAACTTTTTATCAACAAGGATGAATAATCTTTATGAAAAAATCTTTGCTACTCATCGCCCTAGCCGTTGCCCTAACAGGCTGCGCCGCTAAAAACAAAGCCAAAAAGGTTAAACTGGATAGCGAGACGATTGCCGCGCAAAATTGGTCAAACGACCAGCTTTACAACGAAGCCCGCAGCGAGCTGAACGCGAAAAACTACGAACACGCCAACAAGCTCTATGAATTGCTGCGCGCCCGCCAAGCCCCAGGGCGATACACCGAGCAATCGCTGTTGGACTCTGCCTACGCGCATTACAAAAACGAAGAACCCGCCAAAGCCCTAGCCCTGCTCACGCGCTTTGAGCACAACTACCCCGCCAGCATTGATATGGACTACGCCTTGTATCTGCGCGGCTTGGTATTGTTTGATGAAGACCAATCGTTTTTGCGCAAGCTGGCATCGCAAGATTGGTCAGACCGTGACCCGCAAGCCAACCGCCGCGCCTATCGCGTGTTCAATGAGTTGGTTACGCGCTACCCCGATAGCAAATACGCCGAAGACGCGCGCAAACGCATGGCGCAGCTGGTGGACGCGCTGGGCGGGCATCAAATTGCCATCGCCAAATACTACGCCAAACGCGGCGCATATCTCGCCGCCAACAATCGTGCGCAGGAAGTCATCAAGCAGTTCCAAAACACGCGCTTTGTGGAAGAAGCCCTTGCCATCATGGCATACACCTACGGCAAAATGGGCAACACGCAAGCGGCAAATGACAGCCAGCGCGTGTTGCAACAAAACTTCCCGCAAAGCCCCTATTTGCAAAAAGAATGGAAACCTGACGATATGCCGTGGTGGCGTTATTGGAAGTAATCCGCCATTTTATGCACTAGGCAGCCTGAAAACAGCAACAGTTGGGTGCAATGCCCGACTGTTTTGTTGTTCGGATAATTGCTTTCAGGCTGTCTATGGTCGCCAGCATCCATGCTAACGGTGCAACCCAAAAAGCAGCCTGAAAACGAATGAAGTTTCAGCGCAGCCCAAACCATCAACCCCTTATCTCAAAGATCCCACCGCCATGAAAAAATCCCTATTTCTCGCGCTCGCCCTATCCGCCGTGTTCGCCCACGCCGAGCCTGCCAACAACGCCCAATACGGCGAAACCATGAGCCAAGTGAGCACCGATTTGCAAGAAGGACGCGCCGAAGCCGCGCTGGCAAAAGTCAAACCGCTTGCCGAGCAAGGCTACCCCGAAGCGCAATACATCCTTGGCACGATGTACCACGACGGCGAAGGCGTTGCGCCCAGTGCCATCAAAGCCGCCGAGTGGTATCGCAAAGCTGCCGCGCAAACCAGCAACGAAGCCGTATCGCGCTTGGCGCAAGAAGCGTTGGACGATTTAACCCACCCCAGCGAAAGCGCGGCAGCAGAGTAAACCATGTTTTCAGGCTGCCTATTGCTCGCATCGCAGCGCAAGCAAAGGCAGCCTGAAACCCCAAGCCCGCCCAAAATCGTTTACAATACGCCCTTAAATCTTAACCCGAATTCACATCATGCCCATTGCTCCCGATATTGCCGACTGCATCCACCAAAATCTCGCCCAATACTTCCGCGACCTAAATGGCGAGACCCCTTGCGGCGTGTACGAGATGGTGCTGGCGCAAGTGGAAAAACCGCTGTTGGCGTATGTGATGCACGAATGCGGTGGCAATCAATCCAAAGCCGCCGAAATACTCGGCTTAAACCGCAACACGCTACGCAAAAAACTTTTGCAACATCAGTTGATTAACTAAATCCAAGACAGCCTGAAAACGCCCCGCGCAGCTTTTCAGGCTGCCTTTCATCTTGCCCTACCATGAACAAAATCATCATCCTAACGCTGATTGCCCTGCTCGCCGCCTGCTCGGTTTGGGAAACAGGCATCAAAACCGAAACAGGTGAAAAACTGCGTTTGCAGGAATATCGGTAACGATAAGGCAGCCTGAAAATGGAACTATTTGCTTATGCTCTCGTGTTCATCGCTTTGCTGTTTGCTGTTATCCAAGCCGTCAGCAGCGAAGATGAACCTAAAAACACGCCTAAACGTAGAAAAACCAAGCAACCGCCAATCAACAAAAAGCAGCCTGAAAATAAGCCTGCACGCCGAAATACTCAGCAACCGCCAGCTAACAAAAGGCAGCCTGAAAACACGTCTGCACACCGAAACGTCCAGCAACCGCCAGCCAATCCAAGGCAGCCTGAAATTGCAAATATCAACATCAAAAAAGGGGCAGTAGGCGAGCAAATCATTAAAGTGGAAGCATTGAATAAGCTAGACCGCAGCCAGTACCACTATTTTCACAATCTCATCATTCCGCACAACGGCGTAACCACGCAAATTGACAACATTATCGTGTCGCCGTTTGGCGTGTTTGTGATAGAAGCGAAATATTATGAAGGCTGGATTTTTGGTGGCGCACAACAAAAAACATGGTGGCATACCAAATCTCGTCATGAAAAATATCCGTTTACCAATCCTTTACACCAAAATTACGCCCACATTAAAGCATTGGAGCAACTGGTTAGGCAGCCTGAAAACCGATTTCACTCTATTGTTGTGTTTACCCACCGCGCTTGCCAACTGCGAACCGAATTTCCAGATAGGGTTTGCTTAACCAATCAATTTATTCCTTATGTTCAACGGTTTACAAAACCCATTATCGCACCTGAGCAAGTTCAGCGTATTTGCGCAATCCTAGCCCAGCCCGAATGGGAAGCCACGCCTGAGCGATTGGCGCAACACATCCAATCGCTCAACCAACGCCATTAACCCTTTCAGGCAGCCTGAAACGCCTTTTTCTCCAACCCACCCCCGAAAGAACCCATGTCCACAAAAATCCAACGCGCCCTAATCAGCCTATCCGACAAAACAGGCATCGTCCCCTTTGCCCAAGCCCTGCACGAAATGGGCGTAGAAATCCTGTCCACAGGCGGCACCGCCAAGCTGCTTGCCGATGTCGGCATACCCGTGATGGAAGTCGCCGACTACACAGGCTTCCCCGAAATGCTAGACGGGCGCGTGAAAACCCTGCACCCCAAAATCCACGGCGGCATACTTGGGCGGCGCGATTTAAGCGACCACGCCGAGCAAATGGCGGCGCACGGCATCGGCAACATTGATTTGGTCGCCGTGAATCTCTACCCCTTTGCCGCCACCATCGCCCAAGCAGGCTGCACGCTGGAAGACGCGATTGAAAACATAGACATCGGCGGCCCGACCATGGTGCGCTCCGCCGCAAAAAACTGGCAACACGTCGCCATCGTTACCGACAACGCCGATTTTGATAGCGTTATCAACGAATTAAAACTTTCAGGCTGCCTATCCGACAAAACCCGCTTTAACCTTGCCCGCAAAGCATTCAGCCACACCGCGCAATATGACGGCATGATTTCCAACTATCTCACCAGCGTGTCGGACGAAAAACTATCGGGCGAACCCGAAATCGGCACGTTCCCCGCCCAGTTCAACCAAAGCTGGCTCAAAGTGCAAGAAATGCGCTACGGCGAAAATCCACACCAGCAAGCCGCGTTCTACCGCGACGTTTACCCATTTTCAGGCTGCCTTTCAAACTACACCCAGTTGCAAGGCAAAGAGCTGTCGTACAACAACATCGCCGATGCCGATGCCGCATGGGAAGCCGTCAAATCGTTTGACGCGCCCGCCTGCGTGATTGTGAAACACGCCAACCCCTGCGGCGTAGCCGTTGCCGACAGCCCGCTCACCGCCTACCGCCTTGCCTACGCCACCGACCCCACCAGCGCGTTCGGCGGCACCATCGCCTTTAACCGCGAAGTGGACGGCGCAACCGCCCAGCAAATCACCCGCAATCAATTTATGGAAGTCATCATGTCGCCCGCGTTTACCGCCGAAGCCTTGGTGATTTTGGCGGAAAAGAAAAACGTGCGCGTGCTGCAAATCCCGCTGCTCGCGGGCGCAAACCGCTTTGAATTGAAGCGCGTGGGCGGTGGCTTGCTGGTGCAAACGCCCGATATTCACCGCATCGCCCGCGAAGATTTGCGCGTGGTGTCGCAACGCCAACCCACCGAGCAAGAATGGGCGGACTTGCTGTTTGTGTGGAACGTGGCGAAATTTGTGAAATCCAACGCCATCGTGTTCGGCAAAGGCGGGCAAACCTACGGCATCGGCGCAGGGCAAATGAGCCGCGTGGACAGCACCCGCATCGCCGTCCGCAAAGCGCAAGACGCAGGCTTGGATTTGCACGGCGCGTGCGCCGCTTCGGACGCATTCTTCCCCTTCCGCGACGGCGTGGACGTGATTGCCGAGCAGGGCATCAAAGCCGTTATCCACCCCGCAGGCTCGGTGCGCGATGAAGAAGTGTTCGCCGCCGCCGATGAGCACGGCATGGCGATGGTGGTAACGGGCGTGCGACATTTTCGGCATTGAGTGGTGAGATGATGTGAAGGCAGCCTGAAAACGAACGCAGCGGGTTTCAGCGAAGCTCAAACAGCATCTACAAACGTTTTCAGGCTGCCATTGTGGTTTTGCAAAGGTTTCAGCTGCATAAGAAATCAACCCACCATTTTTAGCAGAAGTAGAATGATGGCTCATCCAACATCAATGGATTGATTTGTCGGCAAGCCATAATTCGCACGATTCAATTTGACGAGTATTAAGGCAGCCTGAAAACGAACGCAGCGAGTTTCAGCAAAATAAAAATGTTTTCAGGCTGCCTACGCTTATCCACAAAAGGAACGCCCATGCACACATCGCTCTCCACCGCCATCAACCTACCCGAGCCCATCGCAGGCAGTTTTTTCACCGCCAGCTGGACTGCCCCGCGCAACGTGAAAACGCTGATGACTACGCGCAACGGAGGTACCAGCATCGGCGCGTATCACAGCCTAAACGTGGGCGCACACGTTGGCGACCATCCCGACCACGTTGCGCAAAACCGCGCCCGCGTGCAAGCGCAAGTGCCTGTGCCGATTGCTTATTTGCAGCAAACCCACAGCACCATCGTGGTTCAGGCTGCCGACAGCATCGCCGCGCCGTTGAATGCCGATGCTTCGGTGGATGCCAGCGGCAAAGTTGCCTGCGCCGTGATGACCGCTGATTGCCTGCCCGTGCTGCTGTGCGACCGCGCAGGCACGGTGGTGGCCGCGGCGCACGCGGGTTGGCGCGGCTTGGCGGATGGCGTGCTGCAAAACACCGTTGCCGCAATGGGCGTGCCCGCGATGGAAATCATGGCGTATTTTGCCCCCGCCATTGGCGCAGAATCGTTTGAAGTGGGGCAAGACGTGTTTGACGCATTTTGCGCCGAGCATCGCGCCGCCGAGCGAATGTTTACGCCGATTGGCGGCGGCAAATATCTTGCCGATATTTACGGCTTGGCGCGGCTGATTTTGCAACTCGAAGGTGTAACGCAGATTTTTGGCGGCGAACATTGCACCGTGCTGGAACGCGAAACCTTTTTTTCCTACCGCCGCGATGGCGCAACAGGGCGCATGGTAAGCATGATTTGGCTGGAAAATGGGGATGAGTGAGCTTGCAAACAGGGCAGGGCGGTGAGCAAAGGCAGCCTGAAAGCCATTCAGCATCAACCCTACGCAACAAAAAAGGACGTAACCCATACGTCCTTTTTATTGCCGCCATCCCATCATGCCGCAAATTCATCCAAAAAATTTTTCAGCATTTCATGCCCGTATTCGGTCAGCAAGCCTTCGGGATGGAACTGCACGCCTTCAATCGCGTAATCACGGTGGCGAATGCCCATAATCGTGCCATCTTCCGTCCACGCCGTGATGCACAGATGCGCAGGCAAGCTGGCGCGGTCAATCACCAAGCTGTGATAGCGCGTGCACACCACAGGGTTGGGCAGTCCCTTAAACACGCCCAAATTTTCATGAAACACAGGCGAAGTCTTGCCGTGCATCAGCGTTTGCGCGCGCACCACCTTGCCACCAAACGCTTCGCCTATGCTTTGATGCCCCAAACACACGCCCAAAATGGGGATTTTGCCCGCAAAATGCTGCATAGCCGCCACCGAAATCCCCGCTTCTTTCGGCGTGCAAGGCCCCGGTCCGATAACAAGATAGCTGGGGTTGAGCGCAGTAATTTCATCCAAGGTGATGGCATCGTTGCAGCGAACCAGCACTTCCTGCCCCAGCTCGCCCAGATATTGAACAATGTTGTAGGTAAAACTGTCGTAATTATCAATAAATAAAAGCATTTTGTAACCTGTTGATTTTAAATAATGAGATGGCGGTATATTTTATTTGCCCGCGTTGCCGCTGCGCAAATTATCGCGTATTTTTTTCCAATCGGCTTTCACTCTGCCTTGAGCAGCCGCATCTAAATCGGCTTGGGTTTTGTTCCAATCCGTGCCGTGCAGCTCTTGCGATGCATCCCATTTTCTTTCTGTTGCTGTATTCGTGTGGGTACACGCGGCAATATTGAGCGCGGCAAGCGTGGTAATCATCAATAATCTCATGACATAACCTTTTCATTTGCTGAAAATAAACGGTAAAACGTGCTGTGCCATTATATCAGTTGAACATTAGCTCACGGCTATCGGCAAAGTGCGTGGTTTATATAGCACTGGATGTTGGGCGTTTCAGGCTGCCTTTGGGGCTTTAGACAGCCTGAAAACGGATGCGGTGCGTTGAACGCGGGCGCGAATATTGGGCAGCCTGAAATGTTGGCTCGCGTTTCTACGGCTTGCTGGCAAGCCGTGTTCTGGCAAAGGATGGGCAGGGTTTAAAGGCAGCCTGAAAATGGATTTTCCCTTTTCAGGCTGCCTTTGGCGTTTCGCCCGCGCCTTATTTTTTGCGGAACACCAAATCCCACACGCCGTGCCCTAGGCGTTTGCCGCGGGCTTCAAATTTGGTTTCAGGGCGGTAGCTGGGGGTGGGGGCGAAGTCGGTGGCGGTGTTGGTGAGCTGTTCGGGGAAACTTTGCAGCACGGCGAGCATTTGCTGGGCGTATTCTTCCCAGTCGGTGGCTAGGTGGATGTAGCCGTTGCTTTTGAGTTTGGGCAGCAGTTTGGCGATAAATGGGGCTTGGATGAGACGGCGTTTGTTGTGGCGTTTTTTGTGCCATGGGTCAGGGAAGAATATGTGGATGCCGTCTAGGCTGTTGTCGGGCAACATTTTTTCTACGACTTCTACGGCATCGTGGCGCATGACGCGGATGTTGGTGATGCTTTGCTCGGCGATGAGTTTGCATAGGTTGCCTACGCCTGGGCCGTGTACGTCTATGGCGAGAAAGTCGGTGTCGGGCAGCCATTGAGCGATTTGGGCGGTGGCAACGCCCATGCCGAAGCCGATTTCTAGGACTTTGGGGTTGGGGCGGTTGAAGGTGGTGGTTAAGTCTAGCGGGGCAGCCTGAAAGTTGATGCCGATGGTTGCCCAATTGTCGTCTATGGCTTTTTGTTGGGCGGGAGTCATGTGTCCTTGGCGTAGGACGTAGGATTTGATGCTGCGGTGGGGGGGATTGGGTGGGGTGGTCATGGGGGGCTCTTGTGGGATGGGGGTAAACGGTGCATGGCAAAGCCACACACCCTACGCAAAATAGTGGAGTTGATTGGTTTTCAGGCTGCCTTGTGGTGTTAGGCAGCCTGAAAGGGTAAACAGGATTAGGCGGCTTTGCCCAAGCGTTCCAGTTGGTAGCTGCCGTCTAGCACGCGCTGCCACCAGTCTTTATTGTCTAAATACCATTGTACGGTTTTGCGGATGCCGCTTTCAAAGGTTTCTTGCGGTGTCCAACCGAGCTCGCGTTGGATTTTGCTGGCATCTATGGCGTAGCGCACGTCGTGTCCTGCGCGGTCGGTAACGTGGGTAATCAGGTCGGCGTAGTGGGCGATGCCTTGGGGTTTGTTGGGGGCGAGTTCTTCCAAGAGTGCGCAAATGGTGCGCACGACTTGGATGTTTTGTTGTTCGTTAAAGCCGCCGATGTTGTAGGTTTCGCCAATTTTGCCTTGGGTTACCACGAGATACAGGGCGCGGGCGTGGTCTTCTACATACAGCCAGTCGCGGATTTGCTTGCCGTCGCCATACACGGGCAGGGGCTTGCCGTCTAGGGCGTTGAGTATCATGTGGGGGATGAGTTTTTCGGGGAAGTGGTAGCAGCCGTAGTTGTTGGAGCAGTTGGTTACGATGGTGGGCAGCCCGTAGGTGCGCCGCCATGCGCGGACAAGGTGGTCGCTGCTGGCTTTGCTGGCGGAATAAGGGCTGGATGGGGCGTAGGGCGTGGTTTCGGTGAACAAATCGTTTGTGCCGTGTAGGTCGCCATAGACTTCATCGGTGGAGATGTGGTGGAAGCGGAAGGCGGCGCGGCGGTTTTCAGGCTGCCCTTGGTAGTAGGCGCGGGCGGCTTCTAGCAGGGTGAATGTGCCGACAATGTTGGTTTGGATAAATTCGCCTGCGCTGTCTATGCTGCGGTCAACATGGCTTTCGGCGGCAAGGTGCATGACGGCATCGGGTTGATGTTGCGCGAAAATGCGGTCTAGCGCGGCGCGGTCGCAGATGTCGGCATGTTCAAAGGTGTAGCGGTCGCTGTGGGCGATGCTGGTTAGGCTGTCTAGGTTGCCCGCGTAGGTGAGCTTGTCTAGGTTAATCACGCTGTCTTGGGTGTGGTTGATGATGTGGCGCACTACGGCTGAGCCGATAAAGCCTGCGCCGCCTGTTGCAAGAATTTTCATGGTTATTCCTTTGGTTGGATGGTGGAAGAAAATTTGGGTAGTGTCTTAAATAATATGCTGCGCTGCTCTTTCCAGCCCCGCTGGCGGGGCAAGGTTAGGATGGCTGTTCAAACCTGCCACCCCCTTCCTAACCTTCCCCCGCCAGCGGGAGAAGGAACAGATTGCAGAGTGTTTAATTCATGTTGCGTGCCATTAACAGCCATCTAGTCAGCATATTTTTTAAGATACGCTGCAAAATTTTAAAGCTGTTGCAACAGTTGCTCAAACTGCTCGGGGCTGTTGAATTTCAGGATGATTTGCCCTGATTTTTGGTTGCGTGTTTTGATTTCTACCAGCACGCCGAGTTTTTCGGTGAGCTGCTCGGCGATGTGTTGGATGTCGGGGTGGGGCTGGACGGGGGCGGGTTTGTCTTTTAGGATTTCTTGGCTGCGGCGTTCCATTTCGCGCACCGACCATGCGTGTTTTACGGCTTTGTGGGCGAGTTCTAGCTGCTGTTGCACGGGCAGATTGATGATGGCGCGGGCGTGTCCCATTTCTAGGTGGTGTTGCGCCATCATGTCTTGGATGGGGGTGGGCAGTTTGAGCAGGCGCAGGCTGTTGGTGATGGTGCTGCGGCTGCGCCCGATGGCTTGGGCGATGGCTTCGTGGGTGAGTTCAAATTCGTCTATCAGACGGCGCAAGCCTTGGGCTTCTTCTATGGGGTTTAGGTTTTCGCGCTGGATGTTTTCAATCAAGCCCATTGCCATGGCGGTTTTGTCGTTGATGTGTTTGATGACAACGGGGACTTCGGCCAGCCCTGCTAGCTGGGCGGCGCGTAGGCGGCGTTCGCCTGCGATGAGTTCGTAGTTGTCTAGCCCGTATTCGCGCACGGTGATGGGCTGGATGATGCCTTGGGCTTTGATGCTGTCGGCGAGTTCTTGCAGGCTGTCGTCGTCGAATTGGGTGCGGGCTTGGTAGCGGCTGGGGCGGATTTGGGCAATGGGGATGCGGGTGAGCTGGTTGTTTTGCTCGGCGGGGGGGAGATTGTTGGATAGGGAGATGAGTGAGTCTAAGCCTCTGCCGAGACCGCTTTTGGGTTTGGACATGGGGGTTCCTTGTGGATGGTGATTGGAGGGCAGGCTGCGGTGGGGTTAGGCAGCCTGAAAAGTATTGGGGGGCGATGGTTTGTAGGTTTGTAAACGGTTTCAGGCTGCATCAGGTGGTTAAGGCAGCCTGAAAACTATTGTGTTGGCAAAGTTTTATGGTGTGTAGGGTGTGTAAGCTTGCTCACGCACCGTTTAGCAATGCTTAAATGGTGCGTGGCAAGCCACACACCCTACTTATGCTGTTTTTATTTTGGCTGGCTATATTTTGCTGCGTGGATTGGCATTTTGGCGACGAGCCATCGCCGTTCCATTTTAGGTTTCAGGCTGCCATTGGGGTTTTGCAAAGGTTTTCAGGCTGCCTATTGCTTGGCGGCTTCGCGTGCTTCTTGTTCTAATTTGTATTGTCGTAGCCATTCGATTGCGGCGGCTTTTTCGGCGGGCGTGCCGTATTGGGCATCGCGTTGGTAGCGGCGGTAGGTGGCGCGTTGTTGGGCTTCGCGGATTTGGTTTTGGCGGAAGTCGTTGTGGTTGCTGGGGACGATGCGTTCGTTGCTTTGCTTTTGGGCGCGTTGCATGGCTTGGGCGATTAGGTCGGCGGGGTTTAGGCTGGGGGTTGGGGTGGGTGGTTGCGATGTGCTGGGTTGATTGGGGCTGTTGTGCTGCAACTCGTTGCACTCGTTTTGGTTACGCTGAAATTCGTTTTGGCTGCGCCGAAACTCACTTTGTTCATTTTGGCTGCGCCGAAACTCGTTGCACTCATTTTCAGGCTGCCTTGGGATGGGGGTGGCAAATTGGGCTTGATAGGCGGCGGCTTTTTGTTTGCGTTCGGCTTCTAGGCGTTGTTTGCGGGCGATTTGGTTTTCGTAGCGGGCTTGGGCGTGTTGGGCAGCCTGAAAACGCTCGGCGGCGTGGGCATTGGTGGTGAGCACACGGGCTTGGGGCAGGTGGCGGGCGGTGGTGGGCTGCATATAGATGCAATCTACGGGGCAGGGGGCAACGCATAGCCCGCAGCCTGTGCATTCGTCTGCCAGCACGGTGTGCATTTGCTTGCTTGCGCCCATGATGGCATCCACGGGGCAGGCGCGGATGCAGGCGGTGCAGCCGATGCAGATGGCTTCGTCTATCCATGCTAGGGCGGGGGTTTGGCTTTTGGCGGGGGCGATTTCAGGCTGCCCAAGTAGCTGGGCTAGGTCGTGGATAACGATGGCTCCACCAGGGGCGCAAAGGTTGATGGGGGCTTCGCGGCGGGCGATGGCTTGGGCGTAGGGCAGGCAGCCTGAAAAGCCGCATTCGCGGCATTGGGTTTGCGGGAGTAGGGCGTTGATTTGGGCGGCGGTGGGCATTGCTGTTGTGGTTTGGAGTTGAATGGTGTGGAAGTTGGTAAACTCGTTTCAGGCTGCCTATGCGTTAAAAGGCAGCCTGAAACCTTTGCAAAACCTGTAACCGATGGAGCGTCGGCGGCTCGCCGACATCTTAGCAAACCAGTCATGAGATGTTTAATAAGCAGTTTGGCGACGAGCCGTCGCCGTTCCATTTTAGGGTTCAGGCTGCGTAGCGAAGCAAAGTTGCGAAGCTAAAATCAGTTATCCGTGCGCGACAATATCGTGCGTTTGCCATCCACGCTGGCTTCGGACACGATGCCTTCGTCTTCCAAGGCTTGCATCAGGTTGGCGGCGCGGTTGTAGCCGATGCGTAGCTGGCGTTGCAGCGATGAAATAGACGTTTTGCGCGTGCTCACCACAAACTGCACGGCTTGGTCAAACAAATCGTCGCCGTGGTTGCTGCGGGCTTCGGGGTGGATAAACTGGTTGGTTTCTTCGGTGGCTTCGCCGGTGAGAATGCCGTCCACATAGTTGGGCTCGGCTTGCTGCTTGATAAAATCCACCACGCGATGCACTTCATCGTCGCTCACAAACGCGCCTTGCAAGCGGGTTGGCTCGGCGTTACCCGGTTGCAAGAACAGCAAATCGCCGTATTTGAGCAAATCTTCCGCGCCCATTTGGTCTAAGATGGTGCGACTGTCAATGCGGCTTTGCACGGTAAACGCCATGCGGGTGGGCACATTGGCTTTGATTAAGCCTGTGATGACATCCACGCTGGGGCGTTGCGTGGCGATAATCATGTGGATACCAGCGGCGCGGGCTTTTTGCGCCAAGCGGGCGATTTGCGTTTCCACCGCTTTTTTCTCGGTCATCATCAAATCGGCCAGCTCATCAATCACCACCACAATCTGCGGCAGTTTTTCCAGCGGCTCGGGTTCATCGGGGTTCAGGCTAAATGGGTTAAACAGCGGTTTTTCCGCCGCTTGGGCAGCCTGAATTTTCTCGTTGTAGCTCGCCAAATTGCGCACGCCCGCATAAGAGAGCAGGCGATAGCGTTTTTCCATCTCGGCAACGCACCAATTAAGCGCGTTGCCCGCTTCGCGCATATCGGTAACCACGGGGCAGAGCAAATGCGGGATGCCGTCATAAATGCTTAATTCCAGCATTTTCGGGTCAATCATAATAAAGCGCACTTCATCGGGCGTGGCTTTGAACAGCATAGACATAATCATCGCGTTCACGCCCACCGATTTGCCCGAGCCTGTCATCCCGCCCACCAGCAAATGCGGCATTTTCGCCAAATCGCCCACCACCACATCGCCCGCAATATCCTTGCCCAACGCCACGGATAATTTGGATGGCGCATCGGCAAACACATCGGCGGTAAAAATCTCGTGCAGCAGCACTTCTTGGCGATGCTCATTGGGCAGCTCAATGCCCATCGTGTTTTTGCCTGCAATGGTTTCCACCACGCGCACCGATTGCACCGCCAGCGAGCGCGCCAAATCTTTTGCCAAGTTCACAATTTGGCTGCCTTTCACGCCCTTGGCGGGGATGATTTCATAGCGCGTGATGACTGGCCCTGCGGTGGCGGAAACCACTTCCACTTCAATGCCAAATTCGGCGAGCTTGGCTTCAATGCGCTTGCCTGTTTGGCGAAGCTGCTCTTCGCTGGCGAGTATCACGTCTTGGTTGGCGGGGATTTTCAGGCTGCCTAATTCGGGCAGGCGATAGATACCGTTTTCAGGCTGCCTTGCAGGGGCATCGGCAACCGCACGGCGGTTGGATTGCTGCGCTGGGTTGGCAATGGTAACCGCCATTTTTTTGCGATTGCTGGTGCTGCTCACCTTTTCCGCCACAGGCTCGGCGATGATGTTTTCCACTTCCGCCAACACGCGCGGCTGCAATTTGGTTTCGGCGATGATTTCAGGCTGCATCAAGCGGTCTTTTTGGCGAAACACCGCGCGGAAAAAGCGTTCCAGTTGCACGCCCAGCTTTTCCATAAAATCCAGCCACGAAATCTGCACGATAAACGACAGCGACAGCAACACCAGCACAATCAACACAAACGTGCCGCCCACGCGCCCGAGCATGTGGTTCATGCCCGCAGCGGTAAGCGAGCCCACCAAACCTCCCGCGCCAAAGGGCAGCGATTTATCCAAATGCGCGTTAAAGGCAAACGCTTCCAGCACAGGGCTGGCAATCATCATCAGCCCCAAGCCAATGCCCGCGTTGATTTTTTTATACGGCGGCATCCCCGCATCCACCAGCGGGCGAAACGTGCGATACAACGCCACGCCCGCCGCGATGATGCCCCACCACGCAGAAAAGCCGAATAAATAATAAGCAATATCCGCCAGATACGCGCCGAGCAAGCCCGCAAAATTTTTCACCATGCCCAAATGCGGCACGCTGCGCGACCAAGATGGGTCGCGCATGGTGAACGTGAGCAGGGCGATGGCGGCATAGATGGTCGCCACCAAGCCAAACAGCCACAGCGTGTCGCCTGTTAAATTGCGGTCGCGCTCGGCACTGCTGCCGCCGTTGTGCACGGACAACACGGTTTTGGGCGGCTTGCGCGCGGTATCGGCGGTTTTGGCTTTGGTTTTGGGGTTCAGCGGCTTGGCGGCGGGTTTTTTCGGCGGCGCGGTGCGGCTGCTGGCGGCTTTGTTTGCCGATTTTTTGGACTGGGGAGCGGATTTTTTGGATTGGAAAATTTTGGCAATCATGGGTGGTGCGTAGTTTTGAATTTCAGGCTGCCATCAATGGCGCGGTGTGTTGGATAAGCCTGTGTGTGGACAGTGTGTTGGTTTGGTTGAATTTCGTTTCAGGCTGCCTTTTTGCGAAACCTTAGAGGCAGCCTGAAAATAATCATCGGTATTCCCGCGCAGGCGGGAATTTTGTTTGATGCTCAGAAATTGGCGACATCCTAAGAACCTGTATTCATCACTATTTGCATAGGCATCTTTAATGCCCTAAAAACGCGGCTACTGCGTTAAAAATGCGCGCAAGGTGTTCAACCTTGCTGTGCTTTGCGCGGGAATGACGGCATTTCTTGTTTTCAGGCTGCCTTTGGGGTTAGCAGAGAGTGGGTTTATAAACGTTTCAGGCAGCCTGAAATCATGCTTTCAGGCTGCCTGAAACGGGGGCGATTATACCTTATTTCAACATATTTTTAATCACGCCCATGATGCTGCGGCTGATGGCTTTGGTTACTTGCTTGTTGATTTGGCTGCCCACGCTGTCTGCCAAGTCGTAGCCCAAGCCTTTGCCCGCTTTTTTGCGGCTGCCAAACAGTCCGCCCAAAAAGCCGCCCAGCAAGCCGTCTTCCGATTTTTTCGCGCTCTCGGCGGCTTGCGCTTGCTCGCCTGCCAGTTGTTGCAAGGCTTCGTAGGCGGAGAAATTGTCCACCAAATCTTTGTAAACAGGATACAAGCTGTCGGCTTGGAACGCGGCGTTGCGCTCGGCTTCGGGCAGGGGCGCAAGCTGCGATTGCGGCGGCATGATGAACGCGCGTTGCACGATTTCAGGCTGTCCTTTGTCGTCCAAACAAGAAACCAAGGCTTCGCCCACTGCTAGCTCGGTGATGGCGGTGGCAACGTTGAGCTGCGGATTGCTGCGGAAAGTGTCGGCGGCGGATTTCACCGCTTTTTGGTCGCGCGGGGTAAAGGCGCGCAGGGCGTGTTGCACGCGGTTGCCCAGTTGCCCCAACACGGTGTCGGGCAAATCCAGCGGGTTTTGCGTTACAAAATACACGCCCACGCCTTTGGAGCGAATCAGCCGCACGCATTGCTCCACTTGCTCAATCAGCACTTTGCTGGCGTTGTCAAAAATCAGATGCGCTTCGTCAAAAAACAGTACAAATTTGGGCTTTTCGGGGTCGCCCACTTCGGGCAGGGTTTCAAACAATTCGGCGAGAAACCACAGCATAAACGCGCTATATAGGCGCGGCGAGCGCATCAGTTTTTCGGCATTGAGTATGTTGATGATGCCTTGCCCCTGCCCGTTTTGATTGGGCTTGGTTTGCAGCCAGTCTTGCAGGTTGAGCTCGGGTTCGCCGAAAAATTGGTCTGCGCCTTCGCTTTCCAGTTGCAAAAGCTGGCGTTGGATGGCACCGATGCTGGCGGCGGAAACGTTGCCATAGCTGTTGCGAAATTCGGCGGCGTGTTCGGACACATATTGCAGCACGCCGCGCAGGTCTTTCAGGTCAATCAGATGCCAGCCTTTGTCGTCCGCCACTTTGAACACCAGATTGAGCACGCCTTCTTGCGTGTCGTTTAGGTTCATCAGGCGGGCGAGCAGCATCGCGCCCATCGCGGAAATGCTGACGCGCACGGGGATGCCTGTTGCGCCGTACACATCCCAAAAGCGCACGGGGAAGCCTTGCAGATAATCAGCGGCAAGTTGGTATTGGGCAATGCGTTCGGCAACTTTGCCGCTGTTTTCGCCTGCGCGGCAGATGCCTGAAAGGTCGCCTTTCACATCCGCCATAAACACGGGCACACCGTCTTGGCTGAACGCTTCGGCGAGCTTGCGCAGGGTTACGGTTTTGCCTGTGCCTGTTGCGCCTGCGATTAAGCCGTGGCGGTTGGCGAGTTGGGAATGCAGATAAACGGGTTGGTTGTCGTGGCTGTGGGCGATTAGGTAGTCGGTCATGATGGGTTTCCTTGTGGGTGGGATGGGGCAGCCTGAAAAAGGGTTTGGCGTATGGCGGGGGTTTTCAGGCTGCTGCCTATATGGTGGGCGGGATGGATTGGGCGTGTATCAATGTGAAAGCTGAAATCTTTGCCAAATCTGCAAACGATGAAGCGTCGGCGGTTCGCCGACAGATTGCACCAGTTGGCGACGAGCCGTCGCCGCTTCATTTTAGTTTTCAGGCTGCCTAATTGTTTGCGCATTCATGCTATACACCAATAGGCAGCCTGAAAATGCTGTTTTCCCATTTTCAGGCTGCCTATTAAGCGGATTTAATGCAGGGCAACGCTGCTGGCGTTCAAGTTTATAAAATTGGATGATTGGATGCGCAAGCAAGGGTCGGTGCGATAGTGTATCGAGTTAAACCCCAATTCTCGCGCTTCCACCACGCCGTTGTGGTCAATATCGTAAAGGGCAAATTCTTCGGGGTCGTTGAGCTTGAACGAAGCGATTAAATTGTCGCCTGTGCTGGCGGCAAGCCATTCGGTTAGGTTTAGGGCGCGGTCGCCGTCTTGGTCGTTGAGCACCACAAACGCGGCAACGGGCTGCATTCGGGCGCAGGCATCGGCGGTGATTGGCATAAAGGCGGCGGAAAGTACGATGAAAAAAATATGTGGTTGGCGTGTCATGGTTATGCTCCTGCAACGGTCATGCTGCTGATGAGAATTGAGCCGATTTTGCTGCTGGCGTTGCGGCGAAAATCGCTGCTCGTGGCGATGATGTTGTGCAACATTTCTTTCAGGCTGCCTGCAATGGTGATGCCTGAAACGGGGTGGCTGATGATGCCATTTTCCACCCAAAATCCCGCTGCGCCGCGCGAATAATCGCCTGTAAGCATATTCACGCCTTGTCCCATCAGTTCGGTGATGAGCAAGCCTGTGCCCATTTGTTTGAGCAGGGCGGTTTGGCTGTTTTCGGTGGCGGTTAGATAAAGATTGTGTGCGCCGCCTGCGTTGCCTGTGCTGGTTTGGTTGAGCTTGCGCGCGCTGTAACTGTCTAAAAAATAGCCGCGCACGATGCCGTTTTCAATCACAAAGCGCGGCTGGGTGGCAACGCCTTCGCTGTCAAAATAGGTGCTGCCTAGGGCGCGGGAGATGTGTGGTTCTTCGCGTAAACTGATGAAGCTGGGGAGAATTTGCGTGCCGAGACTGTCTTGCAAGAAGCTGCTTTGGCGATAGAGTGCGCCACCTGTTAAGCCGCCCACAATATGCCCGATTAAGCTGTTGGCGATGGTGGCATCAAAAAGAATGGGGTAGCTGCCTGTGGCAACGCTTTGCGGGGCTAGGCGGCGGGTGGCGCGCTCTGCGGCGATGTTGCCGATGTGGGCGGGGGTGTCTAAATCTTGGCGGTCGCAGGCGATGTCGTACCAATAATCGCGTTCCATGCCGTTGGCATCGCTGGCCACCACGCTGCACGATAGGCTGTGGCGGGTGCCGCGCTGGTGTTGGCAAAAGCCGTGCGAATTGGCGTACACAAATTGAAAATGCGCGGTGTTCACGCTTGCGCCTTCGGAATTGCTGATGCGGCTGTCGGCGGATAGCGCGGCTTCTTCGCATTCTTTGGCGATGGTGATGGCGTTTTCGCTGGATAAATCCCATTCGTGGTAGCGGTCTAAATCGGCGATGTGCGTTGCCATTAGGCTGGCATCGGCGATGCCTGCAAAGGGGTCGGCGGCGGTGTGGCGGGCGATGTCGCAGGCAGCTTGAACGGTGCTGGCTAGGGCGGCAGGCGATAAATCGGCGGTGCTGGCGCGGCCTTTGCTGTGCCCCACGAACACGGTTATATCCAGCGATTTGTCTTGTTGATATTCTATTTGTTCAATTTCGCGCCAGCGCACTTGCACGCTTTGCCCCAGCGATTCGCTTAAATCTACTTCGGCGGCGGTTGCGCCTTTTTGCTGGGCGAGTTCAAGCGCGGTTTGCGCGGCTTGTTTGAGTTCATCGGCGGTGTGTTGGAACATTGAAGGGTCTTTGTGAACAAAAAACGGCTGGATTTTAGCGGTTTTCAGGCTGATTGGGCGTTAAAAAAATTAAAGATGTCTAAAGATGGCAATCTTTTGCTAATCACGCTATTTTGTTGTGAATGGGGCAGGGTGGTTATCCCGACTTTTTCAGGCTGCTTTAGAGGCTGCTTGCATTGGGTGGCGAAGCGGATTTTGTGTCAGAAAATAGCAGATGCAAGGCGCAAACCGCAGCAAGGTTGAACACCTTGCGAGGATTGGCAACGTGGCAGATGCTGTTTTATGACGCAAAAGCCGTCGTCATAGCAAATGTAAGCAGCCCCTAATGTTTTTTTGCTATGATTGCGCCCTTTGTAAACCAATATAAACGGCTATGGAAAACCAAAACGAAGAAGAATGGGTAAGCAAAACCCAAATGAAAAAACAGATGGATGCGCTGCAAGATTTGGGCATGGAATTAACCGCGTTATCCAGCGAAACCATCAAAAAGCTCGCGCTGCCTGAAGATTTGCTGGATGCCATCCGCGAGTATAAAAAGATTACTTCCAACAGCGCGTTGAAACGCCAACGCCAATATATTGGGCGGCTGATGCGCGATATTGACCCCGCGCCCATCCGCGATTTTTTGGCGCGGCTTAAAGGTGATAACCAAGCGCACAATGCTTTTTTGCAGCGGGTGGAGCAGGCGCGTAGCCGTTTGCTGGCAAGCGATGATGCGCTGACGGCGTTTGTGTCGGATTTTCCGCACGCGGATGTGGGCACGCTGCGCACGCTGATTCGCAATGCGCGTAAGGAAGCGGAGTTGAACAAGCCACCGAAGAATTTTCGCGCGTTGTATCAGGAGTTGAAAGCGGTGATGGAAGGGCATGAAGTGGAGTAGTTTGCTGGCGTGGTTGGGGTGCTTTCAGGCTGCCTTATGGTTTTCAGGCTGCCTATTATTATCAAAAGGCAGCCTGAAAATGGATAACGGCATCATCACAAGGATAATTTAATGACAGACCATTCAACAAACTACACTTGCACCGTTTGCCACGAAACGCACGAAGATTTACCCGCGCTGGGCTTTATTGCGCCCGACCCGTATGCCGAGCTTTCCGCAGCGCAACGCGCCGAGTTCCAAGCCGAGTGCGATGATAATTTTTGCATCATCCGCTATCCCGACCAAACCGACCGCTTTATCCGCGTGGTGCTGGACATTCCGATTATTGACCACGAAGAAACGTTGGAGTATGGCGTGTGGGTGTCGATGAGCGAAGCCAGTTTCAACGACTACCGCGCCCATTTTGATGACGACCACGAAGCCACTTATTTCGGCATGATTTGCAACCGCATCATGGGCTACGAGCCGAGCACGATGTTTTTGCATTGCAATGTGAACACGCAGCCTGATGGTCGCCGCCCGTTTATCGCGCCGCATCAAGCCGAGCATCCGCTGGTGCGCGATTACACGCACGGCATCCGTTATGCAGAAGCGCGAGCCAGAGTGGATGCCGCGCTGCATCGCTTTCAGGCTGCATCATGCTGATGCGGATTAAGCAAGGCAGCCTGAAAAGCATTTTTCAAACCATCCCAACGCGCCCAGTTTTCATGCTGCCTAATGCCGCATCATAGGCAGCCTGAAACGGCGTCATCCCAAAGGACAACCCCATGCAGTCTATGCAGACTTGGCACGATGCCCTTGCCGCAGAAAAAGCCCAGCCCTATTTTCAACACATTCTCGCCACCGTTCGCGCCGAACGCCAAAGCGGGCAAACCATCTATCCGCCCGCTGCCGATGTGTTCAACGCCTTTAAGCTCACCGAGTTTGCCCAAACCAAAATCGTTATCCTTGGGCAAGACCCGTATCATGGCGAGCATCAAGCGCACGGGCTGGCGTTTTCGGTGCAACACGGCATCAGCGTGCCGCCATCGCTGGTGAACATTTATAAAGAATTGGCGGACGACATCGCTGGCTTCCAAATCCCCGTTTCAGGCTGCCTAAACCATTGGGCGGAGCAGGGCGTGTTGCTGCTCAACACCGTGCTCACCGTGCGCGCCCACCAAGCGCATTCGCACGCCAACCTTGGCTGGGAAACCTTTACCGACCGCGTCATCGCCCAGCTTAACGCGCATCGCCAAAACATCGTGTTCATGCTGTGGGGCAGCCACGCGCAGAAAAAAGGCGCGATGATAGACCGCCGCCGCCATCTGGTGCTCACCGCGCCGCATCCATCGCCGCTGTCTGCCTATCGCGGCTTTTTTGGTTGCAAGCATTTTTCCCAAGCCAACGCTTATCTAGCGCAACACGGCATCGTGCCGATTGATTGGCAAATTTAGTTTTCAGGCTGCCTATGTTCATAACAAAATAAAACCGACCAAGGCAGCCTGAAACCGCATCCCGCCCACCCATTAAGGAACAACACCATGCCCACGCCCCACTTAATCGTTATGCTCACCCACAACGACCACACCGTTGCCAACGCCCGCGAAATCTACCTGCAAAACCGCCACAGCCAAGCCCAATTTTGGGGCTTCAAAGAAGAACCGCTGTCGCGCCAAGAAATGAAAGACTTATTTGCCCTGATGAAAGCAGACGGCAAAACCACGTTTTTAGAAGTGGTGGAATACACCGAAGACGCAGGCTTAGCAGGCGCAGAAGCCGCGCTAGAATGCGGCTGCGATATTTTGATGGGCACAAAATTCTACCCATCCATCAACCAATTTTGCCAAGCCAACCGCTTGAAATATATGCCCTTTGTGGGCGAGCTTGCCGAACGCCCCACCATCCTGAGCGGCAACATCACCGACATCATCGCCGAAGCGCAAAGCTACGCCGCCCAAGGCGTGCACGGCATAGATTTGCTCGGCTACCGCTACACAGGCGACGCGGCTCAACTCAACGCCGAGCTGGTGAAAAGCGTGCCCATCCCCGTGTGCATCGCAGGCAGCGTAAACAGCTATCAACGGCTGGACGAACTCAAAGCCGCGCAACCGTGGGCGTTCACCATCGGCAGCGCGTTTTTTGATAACCAGTTTTCAGGCAGCATCGCCGAGCAGATTGATAAAGTGTGCGAGTATATGAAAAGGTAAAATTTTAGAACCCGTAAACGCTGTTTCAGGCTGCCTTTGGCATTGCGCCATGCCAGCCAGTAAAGGCAGCCTGCGCAGCGTAGTGGAGTTGCGAAGCTAAAACCGTTTCGCATCGCCCAACCCCGTTTTAACTGCATTCCCCCCAACCCAAGGAGCAAGAAAATGACCAACCCTCATCTATCCCAAATCCGCGCCCTGCGCCAAAACGCCCGCCAATTTTGGGCGGCGTGGCAGCAGCAAGAAGCGCAGTTGGCGCAGTTAAGCGACATTGAGTTTGTAGAACAAGCCAATGATTTGCTGCGCCAATTTTGCCCCGAGTGCATTGTGGAACGGGAAGGCAATGCGCCCAATTTGAATGATTTGCCCAGCTTGGTTTTTTCAGCCGAAGGCATCCGTGAACACTTTCCGCAAGTGCAAGCCTTGGCGGAATTGGCGCAGACCCAGCGTTACCACGTTCGCGCGTTTCGCTCGCCAGAGAGCAGTGTTGCGCCCGATTTGAGCATTGACGATTTTGGCATTGGCATAGGTGATTTTCTTTTGAACACGAGCGACGTTGCCATCGCGTTGAACGAATGGCGGATGCTGCCCGCGCTGGAAATCGCGTTCACCAGGCCTATCCCCACTGATATGTGCGACCATGCCCAAAACATAGCAATCATCATGCTAGACCATATTATTGGTGAATGGGCAGCCAGCGTTAAAATCGGCATGGTAGATTTTGTGGACAACATTGCCCCCGAACGCGCCATGTCGTTTACCGCGCTGCCCGAAAAGCTCAACCAAATGTGGCGAGAACTGGGCTACACAGGCGTTTACCCCGAGCCAGAATGGCAGTTTGGCACATACCAAATTGAAGAAGACGAAGACCGAGAGCAAGACGCTTTGGTGCTGATGCGCAACGAATCCGCCGCCAGCCTGCTCGGTCGCGCCGATATGGGCTGGGTGGTGTGCGTGGAAGCGCAGTTAGCCAGCAAAGCCGATTTGGATGCCGCCTACGAGCTGCAAGACAATGTAGAAGCCGAAGCCAGCCTAAACCAGCAAGGCATTTTCACATTGAGCGTCATGAATATGACCAACGGCACGCGCACCATGTATTACAGCAGCAACCCCGCAGGCTTGGTGGAAAAAACCGCCACGCTGTGCGAACAATGCCCGCTGCCCACCACCATCAGCTGCGAATACGACCCCAATTGGTCGTATTACCGCTTCTAAACCGCCACCGCAAAAGGCAGCCTGAAATCCATCTCTGTAAACAAAAATGATAGAAATCAAAAATCTCACCCTGCAACGCGGCAGCAAAATCCTGCTGGATAACGCCACCGCCACCATCAACCCGCGCCAGCGCGTCGGCTTAATCGGCAAAAACGGCACAGGCAAATCCAGCCTGTTTGCGCTGATTAAAGGCGAAATCGGGCAAGACAAAGGCGATTTGCTGCTGCCCAAAACATGGAAGCTCGCCGCCGTCGCCCAAGAAACGCCCGCGCTGGATACCGCCGCGCTGGATTATGTGTTGCAGGGCGATGCCGAGTTACAGCATTTTCAGGCTGCCTTAGCCGCCGCCGAAGCCGAAAACGACGGCATGAAACAAGCCGAATGGCACGCCAAATTAGACGAAATCGATGCCTACTCCGCGCCCGCTCGCGCCGCCAAACTGTTGAGCGGGCTGGGTTTTGCGCAAGACGAACACGCCAAGCCCGTCAAAGCCTTTTCGGGCGGCTGGCGGATGCGGCTCAACCTTGCGCAAGCCCTGATGTGCCGCGCCGATTTGCTGCTGCTGGACGAACCCACCAACCACCTAGACTTGGAAACCGTGTTGTGGCTGGAAAACCACCTTGCCAGCCTGTCCTGCACCCAAATCATCATTTCGCACGACCGCGATTTTCTCAACGCCACCACCACGCAAACGCTTGAACTGGCGCAACAAAAACTCACGCTCTATGGCGGCGGCTACGATTTCTACCTGAAAGAACGCGCCCAACGCTTGGCAAACCAGCAAGCCGCGTTCGCCAAGCAGCAAGCCAAAATCCAACATCTGCAATCGTTTATCAACCGCTTCAAAGCCAAAGCTACCAAAGCCACGCAGGCGCAAAGCCGCATCAAAGCCTTGGAAAAAATGGAAAAAATCGCCCCCGCCCAGTTGGACAACGAATTTTTGTTTGAATTTGCCGCGCCCGAGCACCTGCCCAACCCGCTGCTCAAAATGGAACGCGCCGATTTGGGCTACGGCGCGGAAACCATATTGCGCAACATCAATTTATCATTGGAAAACGGCGCACGCTTCGGCTTGCTCGGCGTAAACGGCAGCGGCAAATCCACCTTTATCAAAGCCCTTTCAGGCAGCCTGAAACCGCAAAGCGGGCAAATCATCCGCTCCGACAAGCTCAACATCGGCTACTTTGCCCAACACCAGTTAGACACCCTGCGCGATGACCAAAGCCCTGTGTGGCACATCCAAAAGCTCTCACCCGAAGCCCGCGAGCAAGATATTCGCAATTTCCTAGGCGGATTTTTGTTTGCAGGCGACATGGCGACCGCGCCGATTGCCCCATTTTCGGGCGGCGAAAAAGCACGGCTCGCCCTTGCCATGCTGGTGTGGCAAAAGCCCAATCTGCTGCTACTGGACGAACCCACCAACCACTTGGATTTGGATATGCGCCACGCGCTCACCCTTGCGCTGCAAAGTTTTGAAGGCGCATTGATTTTGGTGTCGCACGACCGCAGCCTGATTGAAGCTACCACCGACCAATTCCTATTGATAGACCAAGGCAGCCTGAAAACCTTTGACGGCGATTTAAACGACTACCGCGCATGGCGGCTGGCGCAAGAAAACGCCACCGCCGCGCCCGCACAATCCAGCCAGTCGCAAAGCCGCAAAGACACCAAACGGCAGGAAGCGCAAATGCGGCAAGAACGCGCCCGCCGCAGCAAGCCCGTGCAACAAAAAATAGACCAAGCCGAAAAGGAAATCGCCAAGCTCACCGTCGAGCAACAAGCGTGCGAAGCCATACTGTCGCAAGAAAGCATCTATCAACCTGAAAACAAAGCCAAATTGCAAGAAACATTAGCAAAAACCAACGAAATTAAAGTAAAATTAACAAAATTGGAAGAAGAATGGCTGCAATGGCAAGAAGATTTGGAAACCATTAACAAACAAATCGATAGCGAGTTTCAGGCAGCCTGAAAAAGGACTTGTAAACATGAAAAAAACACTTTTAACCAGCATGGTTTTATTAACCCTATCGCAAGGCGCGATTGCCGAGATTTACAGCTGCGGCGAAGGCTGCTACACATCCAACGCCAAAAAAGGCAGCGGCAAAGCCGATTTGGGCAACAAAATTGGCAGCTACACCAGCGTCAAACATCATTACGATGCGCCTGTTGATACTTCGCGCAGCACATCCGTTGCTTCGCGCAGCAGCTACCGCCCCAGCGGCGGCGCAGCACCCGCGCGTAGCGTGCCCGTTGCCAATATGCAGCCCGCCATGCCTGCCGCGCCCAAAATCAGCAGCGCGCGCGCCAACGGACGGCGCACCATCTTGGAACAAGAACTCAACAACGAGCGCAACGCCCTTGCCCAAGCCAAGCAAAACCTAGCCGATGGGCGCATTGTGAAAGGCGCGAACGACACCAACCGCGATGCCCGCATCCGCCAGCTAGAAAGTGCCGTGCTAGACCGCCAGCAAAACATCCAAGCCTTGCAGCGCGAGTTGAGCCGAATGTGAGAACCTGCATTCACTATTTTCAGGCTGCCTTTGCATTCGCCTGAACCCGCAGCAAACATTAAGCCTTTGCAAACCGTCCCCGCGTTTGTAAAGGCTTTTTAATGGAAAATTAACCATTTTAACGCTATAATGCGCCACTTTAATTTGTCGCCCAACCCGCCCCAACGCCATGAAAAAACTTGTTGCATTTATCGCCGTGAGCACGCTTTCCGCCTGCGGTTTTCACCTAAAAGGCACCTACGCGCACGACCATCTGCCTGAACAAAAATGGTACATCTCGGGCGGGCAACTGCAAAAACCGCTGGAAAACGCCATTCGCCACGCTTCGGGCAAACCTGTTGCACAATCCAACCAAGCCCAAGCCGAGTTGCGCGTAACCAGCTTTGACAACAAGCGCGACATCTACACCATCACCCGCGCCGCCAAGCTCAACGAATACCTGTTTACCCTGCGCGTAACCGCCCAAGCCTATCGCAACAATCAACCGTGGGGCGCGCCGCTTGTCGCCAATGTGCGCCGCACCATGCCGTATTCAAACGGCTTAACACTGGGCAAAGACGAAGAAACCAACACCATTTGGCGCGATATGCACAACGATGCCGCCGAGCAAATCGTGCGTCAGCTTGGCTTTTTAAACGCATCATCGCAGCCATCCGCCAGCGAGCCCAATCCATAATGCCCCAGCTTGACATCAACCAGCTTTCAGGCAGCCTGAAAAGCACGTTGCAACCGCTTTATGTTATCCACGGCGAAGAAGATTTGCTGCGCATTGAAGCCTTAGACAGTATCCGCGCCGTAGCCAAGCAACGCGGCTATTTAAACCGCGAAAGCTACACCGTAGAAAATGCCAGCTTTGATTGGAACGAAGTTTTAGCCAATGCCGACAGCGCGGGCTTGTTCGCCGATTTAAAACTGCTGGAAATCCACATCCCCAGTGGCAAAGTGGGCAAAAATGGTAGCGAAGCCTTGCAGCAATTGGCAGAAAACCTGCCGCGCGACACGGTTACGCTGATTGTATTACCCAAGCTGGAACGCGCTCAAACCCAAGCCAAATGGTTCACTGCGTTAAGCAAACACGGCGCGATGCTGGAAGCCAAAGCCGTTAGCCCCAACGCCTTGCCCGCGTGGATTAACACCCGCCTGCAACAACATGGCTTGGAAGCCGAAGCCGCCGCCGTTGCGCTGTTTGCCGAGCGCGTGGAAGGCAATTTGCTCGCCGCCAAGCAAGAAATAGACAAACTTGCGTTGCTGTTCCCGCAAGGGCATTTAATCAGCATTCAAGACGCGCAAGAGAGCATTGCCAACGTGGCGCGGTTTGATGTTTTTCAGTTTGCCGCCGCGTGGATGAGCGGTAACGTGCGCCGCACCGCCCATTTGTTAGACGGATTGGCTGCCGATAATGAAGAACCTGTTTTGCTGCTGTGGGCGATTGCCGAAGATGTGCGCACGTTGATACGGTTGAGCGCGGCACTCAAACAGGGCAAAACCGTGCAAACCGTGCGTAACGAATTGCGCTTGTGGGGCGATAAGCAACAATACACCAGCCAAGCCGTCGCGCGTTTAACCGCGCCACGCTTAATTGACGCGCTGAAAACCTGTGCGCAAATTGACCGCCAAATCAAAGGCGCAGAAACAGGCGATGCTTGGACAACGCTGCGCCAGTTGGTGATGCAGTTGGCAACATAAGGCAGTCTGAAACGCAGTTCAGCGTAGCCCCAACAATCCACAGCGAAACATCCTTTTCAGGCTGCCTACTGCATCCCGCTCAATAGGCAGCCTGAAAACCCCAAAACACCCTTTTCAGGCTGCCTATTCGCTCTGCCAAAGGCAGCCTGAAAACCACCCCACCCCTTTCTCGCAACACACAAGGAACACATCATGGATAGAAAACGCGCCATATTGATTTGGATTGCTATGGCAACCGTTATCGGGCTTATCGCCTACCTTTCGGGCGCAAACCCCATCGTTGCCGCGCTGATTGGCATCGCCACCGTTGCCGCCATTGTCGGCATCGCCACAGGCACAGTCTATTGGAAACAAAAAAAGCTGATTGACAACGCCGCCCGCTTCAACATTGACCTAAAAGCAGGCAAAATCAACCCAGCCGATTTGCGCCGAATGTATTTCTCGGGCGGCAAAGACCGCAAAGATGCCTTGTTTATCGCCAGCCAAGCCATGCGCTGCTCGGTGCAAGAAGCCGAAAAACAACTCAGCGCACGCATCAGCAAGCAAGCTGCCAACCAAGAGCTGATGAAGCAACAACGCCAGCAAGGCGGCAAACGCAAAGCAGGACGACTACGCTAATATTTTCAGGCTGCCTAATCAGTTAGAGTAAGGCAGCCTGAAAACATTTCATCCCCATCGCTTGAAATATCCCCCGGCAGCCCCATTTGCTGCCCCACTTATTTTCCCAATACAAGAGAACATCATGGCAAGAAAAAAATCTCAACCCATCACATTGCCCACGCTGCCCCTGCGCGACATGGTGGTTTACCCACACATGGTGCTGCCGCTATTTGTGGGCCGCGCCAAATCCGTTGCCGCGCTCAACGCCGCAATGACCGCCGACCAAACCGTCTTCCTGCTCGCGCAAAAAAACGGCAACGATGAAGACCCCAGCCCCAACGATTTGCACGAAACAGGCACCATCGCCGAAATCCTACAAGTATTAAAACTGCCCGATGGCACAGTAAAAGTGCTGGTGGAAGGCAAACAACGCGCCCGCATCAACACGCTGCAAGACACGGGCGAATTATTTGAAGCGCAAGTCAGCGTGTTAGCCGACAGCATCGCCGCGCCCGCCGACCAAGAAGCCCTGCGCCGCAGCCTATTGGCGCAATTTGACCAATACACCAAAAACAACAAAAAAATCCCCGCCGAAGTGCTCACCAGCATTCAAGAAATTGAAGACAACAGCCG
Organism: Kingella sp. (in: b-proteobacteria); assembly: GCF_030527935.1. Taxonomy (GTDB): domain Bacteria; phylum Pseudomonadota; class Gammaproteobacteria; order Burkholderiales; family Neisseriaceae; genus Kingella_B. The sequence continues at coordinate 21,079 of NZ_JAUMZV010000014.1, read as the reverse complement.
CCTTGCTGACACCGTCGCCGCCCATTTGCAACTCAAATTAGAGCAACGCCAAAAACTGCTGGAACTGGCAGACATCGGCGAGCGCATGGAGTTTTTGCTGGCGCAAATTGAAGGCGAGTTGGAAATTTCGCAGCTAGAAAAACGCATTCGCGGCAAAGTGAAACGCCAAATGGAGAAAAACCAGCGCGATTATTACCTAAACGAGCAGATTAAAGTCATCCAAAAAGAGCTGGGCGAAGAAGACGAAAAAGGCGAATTAGACAAGCTGGAACAGCAAATCAAATCCGCAGGCATGAGCCAAGAAGGCGAAGAAAAAGCCATGAGCGAGCTGAAAAAACTCAAAATGATGCCCGCTATGTCTGCCGAAGCCACCGTGGTTCGCAACTATATTGAAACGCTGATTGAACTGCCGTGGAAGAAAAAAACGCGCGTCAGCAAAGATTTAAGCAAAGCCGATTTGGTGCTCAATGAAGACCACTACGGCTTGGAAAAAGTCAAAGAGCGCATTTTGGAATACCTTGCCGTGCAAAAACGCACCGATAAGCTGAAAGGTCCGATTTTGTGCTTGGTTGGGCCACCGGGGGTGGGCAAAACATCGCTGGGCGAAAGCATCGCCAAAGCCACAGGGCGCAAATACGTTCGCATGGCGTTGGGTGGCGTGCGCGATGAAAGCGAAATCCGTGGGCACCGCCGCACCTACATCGGCTCTATGCCAGGGAAAATCATGCAAAGCATGGTTAAAGCTGGCGTGAAAAATCCGCTGTTTTTGCTGGACGAGATTGACAAACTGGGCAACGATTTCCGCGGCGATCCTGCGGCGGCGTTGTTGGAAGTGCTAGACCCTGAGCAAAACGCCAAATTTGCCGACCATTTTGTTGAAGTGGATTTTGACTTAAGCGATGTAATGTTTATCGCCACATCCAACAGCTTTGACATTCCGCCCGCGCTGCTTGACCGCATGGAAATTATCCGCCTATCGGGCTACACCGAAGACGAAAAAATCAACATCGCCATGCAATACCTTGTGCCCAAACAAATTAAACGCAACGGCGTGAAAGACGGCGAATTGTTGATTGACGAAACCGCCGTGCGCGATATTGTGCGCTATTACACGCGCGAAGCGGGTGTGCGCTCGCTAGACCGCGAAATCGCCAAAATTTGCCGCAAAGCCGTGATTAAAAATGAGCTTTCAGGCAGCCTGAAAACGAAAAAAGCGAAAGTGATTAAAGTATCCGCCGATAATCTGAACGATTATTTGGGCGTGCGTCGCTTTGATTACGGCGTAACCGCAGGCGAAAACCGCGTAGGGCAAGTAACAGGCTTGGCGTGGACGGAAGTGGGCGGCGAATTGCTCACTATTGAAGCCGTTGCGCTCAAAGGCAAAGGCAACATCGTGCGCACAGGCAAATTGGGCGATGTGATGCTGGAATCCATTACCGCCGCGTGGTCGGTGGTGCGTTCTCGCGCCGAAAGTTTGGGCATCGCGCCTGATTTTTACGAAAAAAACGATATGCACGTTCACGTTCCCGAAGGCGCAACGCCCAAGGATGGTCCCAGCGCAGGCATTGCAATGACGCTGGCGATGGTGTCTGCGCTCACAGGCATTCCCGTGCGCGCCGATGTGGCGATGACGGGCGAAATCACGTTGCGCGGCGAAGTGTTGCCGATTGGCGGCTTAAAAGAAAAACTGCTCGCAGCCTTGCGCGGCGGCATCAAACACGTTTTGATTCCCAAAGACAACGTGAAAGATTTGGAAGAAATTCCGCAAAACGTGAAAGATGGTTTGGAAATCCATGCGGTTAAATGGATTGATGAAGTGTTTGAATGGGGCTTGGAGCGTCAGCCCACGCCTTATATCGCGCAAACGCAGCCTGAAACTGTGCCTGCCAAGCCCAAAGCGAAATCCAGCAGAAAAGCGCAACAACATTAATAATTAACAAAATGTGTTGCTTTCAACACGATTTCTTAACAATTTTAACTTTTGTGCTTGACACGGTAATTTAGGAATTGATATAAATCCATTCGTTGTAAAAAACCGTGTGAATGCCCGATTTTTCGGGCATTTGAATGAATATCCTAACCATAACATAAAGGAAAGTTCACTATGAATAAATCTGAATTGATTGAAGCAATCGCCCAACACTCTGGCTTAACCAAAACCGACGCTGGCAAAGCCGTTGATGCGTTTACTACTGTGGTAAAAGATGCGTTGAAATCAGGCGATAGCATCGCTTTGGTTGGCTTTGGTACTTTTAAAGTGGCTGAACGCGCTGCTCGCCAAGGCTTGAACCCACGCACCAAAGAAGCGATTAAAATTCCTGCGGCTCGCGTGCCCAAATTTACTGCTGGCAAAACGTTGAAAGACGCGGTTGCTGCAAGCAAAGCAAAACCTGCTAAAAAGAAATAATTTAGCGTGATGCACAATAGGCTGCCTGAATTTCAGGCAGCTTTCTTTATGTTTATGGGAAATACGATGGATGATTTATTTGCGCCCAGCGCGTTATCGGTGCATGAGTTAAACGGCATGGCGGATGAATTGCTGGAACAGCAGTTTGTCGGCATTTGGGTGGCGGGGGAAGTGTCTAATTTAACGCGGGCGGCGAGCGGGCATTATTATTTTGTGCTGAAAGACGATTTGGCGCAGGTGCGTTGCACGTTGTTTAAATTTACGGCGGCGCGGTTGGCGCAACCGTTGCGCGAGGGCGAGCATATTGAGGTGCGCGGCAAGATTGGGGTGTATGCGGCACGGGGCGAGTTTCAAATCAATGTGAACGAAGTGCGGCAGGTGGGTGTGGGGCAGCTTTTTGAGCGGTACGAACGGCTGAAAAAGAAGTTGGATGCGGAGGGTTTGTTCGCGCCCGAGCGTAAACAAAGGCTGCCTGAAAATCCGCAGCGCATTGGTGTGGTAACGAGTTTGGCGGCGGCTGCGCTGCGCGATGTGGTTTCTACGCTGCGCCGTCGTGCGCCGCATCTTGCGCTGGTGGTGTATCCCACGCCTGTGCAGGGGGCGGGCAGCGAGCAGCAGATTGCGCAGGCGATTCGGACGGCGGCGGCGCGCGCGGAAGTGGATGTGTTGATTGTGTGCCGTGGTGGTGGCAGCTTGGAGGATTTGTGGGCGTTTAACGAGGAGGTGGTGGCGCGGGCGATTGCGGATTGCGCGTTGCCTGTGGTGAGCGGGGTGGGGCATGAGACGGATTTTACGCTGGCGGATTTTGTGGCGGATGCGCGCGCGCCTACGCCTACGGGGGCGGCGGAATTGGTGAGCCCCAATCGCGCGGAGTTGTTGCACAAGCTGGCGAATTATCAGGCGCGATTTCAGGCTGCCTTGCAGCAGCGTTATCAGAATGCGGCGCAGAATGTGGATTTTTTGGCGAAGCAGTTGCAGCATCCGCGCCAAAAATGGCAAACGCAGCAGGCGCAAGTGGCTCAACTGCGGGCGCAATTAACATGGGCGATGGGGCAGCAGCTTGGCGGGCAACAGCATCGTGTGACACAGGCGGCGCAGGCGTTGCGTGGGCAGCAGCCTGATGTGGCACGGGCGCAGCAGCGGATGGAGCGGTTTCAGGCTGCTTTGTCGTTTGGCTGGCAAACGCAATTTCAGGCTGCATCGGCGCGGCTGGCGAAGCAGGCGGACGTGTTGGCGGCGATGTCGCCGCACGCGGTGTTGGAGCGGGGCTTTGCGATTGTGCAGAATGCGCGGGGACAGGTGGTGCGCGATGCGGATTCGTTGAAGCAGGGGCAGACGTTGCACGTTTCGTTTGCGCATGGGGCGAGCGATGTGCAGGTGTTGAGTTTGCAAAAGCAGGGGGATTTGTTTGATTAGGCAGCCTGAAATGGGAAGTAGGGTGGTTTTAGCTTCGCGGAAACTCGCTACGCTCGTTTTCAGGCTGAAATCTTTGCAAAGTCTAAAATGAAACAAGAAAGGGTCAATTCTCCGTCATTCCCGCGTAGGCGGGAATCCTGGTGAAATTTTTGCAATGGATTGTTTTTACATGAGTTTCTTAATGTCAAACAAGATTCCTGCCTACGCGGGAATGACGGCATTTCTTGTGTTTCAGGCTGCTGTTAGGGGTTTTGCAAAGGTTTCAGGCTGCCTTTTATTCGTACAACAAGGCAGCCTGAAACTTTGAACGCGGGCGCGAAGGTTGGGCAGCCTGAAATGTTTGCCCCGCGTTCCCTACGGCTTGCTTGCAAGCCGTGCGCTGGCAAAGAATTGGGTTGATGGTGGGATGAATTGGGTGATTGCCATTTTGCTATCCGATTTTCAGGCTGCCTTTTGGGCTGTATGTGTTCACGCGATTAGGCAGCTTGAAAATAGATGCGTGGCGTGGCTTGGACTTCGTTTCAGGCTGCCTAATATCCGCGCATCAAGGCAGCCTGAAAACGTGTTTACCCGCTGATGCCTCGCCCAACGCATCATAGACTTTCAGGCTGCCTAAAAATATAATCCTGCCCTTTCATTATCTTGCTGAAATAGGAATCCCGATGGCATTAGCTTCTCTTTTTACCTTGTTGGACGACATCGCATCCGTGCTGGACGATGTGGCGTTGATGACCAAAGTCGCCGCCAAGAAAACCGCTGGCGTGGTGGGCGATGATTTGGCGTTGAATGCCAACCAAGTAACGGGCGCGGCGGCGGAGCGCGAAATCCCGATTGTGTGGGAAGTTGCCAAAGGCTCACTGGTGAACAAGGTGATTTTGATTCCGATTGCGCTGCTGCTGGCGGCGTTTGCGCCCAAATGGATTACGCCTTTGCTGATGATTGGCGGTGCGTATTTGTGTTTTGAAGGCGCGGAAAAGCTGTTGCACAAAATTTTGCCGCAGGATGACCATACGGAGAAACCAATCGTAACCGATTCATTAAATTCGGAAAAAGAAAAAATACGCGGCGCGATTCGCACCGATTTTATTTTGTCGGCGGAGATTGTGATTTTGGCGTTGGGCGCGATGGATAGCATGGGCAAGGCTACGATGCTGAGCAAGGTGGTGGCGTTGTCGCTGGTGGGCGTGGGGATGACGGTGGCGGTGTATGGCTTGGTGGCGATGATTGTGAAAATGGATGATTTGGGGTTTCATTTGATGCGCAAGCCGAGCAAATTAGTGCAATGGCTGGGCAAGGGCTTGGTGCGCTTTGTGCCTTGGCTGATGCGCGGGTTGAGCGTGGTGGGCACGCTGGCGATGTTTATGGTGGGCGGCGGGATTTTTGTGCACAACGTCGCTTGGCTGCATCATTTTCATTGGAATAATTTTTTGGCGGATACGGGCTTTACCATTGGCGTGGGAATTGTGGTAGGGGCGGCGGCGTGCGCGGTGGTGTTGCTGTTGGGCAAAATGTTGGGCAAGAAGCATTAGACAGCCTGAAAATCGATTAGCGGCAATGTAGCGCAACAAAAGGCAGCCTGAAAATCAGTAAAACGAAAACCCCCAATATTGGGGGCTTTTTCATGCTAGAATGCGCAGGTTTTTTTGGGCGTGCGCCCGATTAACTTCACGACTTTTTATTAAGGACATCTCAATCATGACAGATAAACTGATTTTGGTATTGAACTGCGGCTCATCATCGCTCAAAGGCGCGGTATTAAACAACGACAACGGCGACGTGTTGATGACGTGCTTGGCAGAAAAAATGGGCTTGCCCGATGCCTACATCACGTTCAAAGTAAACGGCGAAAAAGAGCGTGTTGAATTGGCACACGCGCCCAACCACACAGGTGCGGTGGAAGCCCTGTTGGCAGAATTGAAAAAATTGGGGCTGTATGAAAAAGTGGGCGCAATCGGTCATCGCGTGGTAAGCGGCGGCGAATTGTATAGCGACTCGGTGTTGATTACAGATGAAGTCATCGCAGGCATTGAAAAATGCGTTCCGCTCGCGCCTTTGCACAACCCCGCGCACTTGCTCGGCATCCACGCCGCGCGTAAATACTTCGTGGGCTTGCCCAATGTTGCCGTGTTTGATACCGCATTCCACCAAACCATGCCCGAACACGCCTACACCTACGCCATCCCACGCAAATACTACACCGATTTGGGTCTGCGCCGTTACGGTGCACACGGCACCAGCTACCGCTTTGTTGCCGAAGAAGCCGCACGCTTTATGGGCAAAGACAGCAGCAACCTGAAACTGGTCATCGCCCACTTGGGCAACGGCGCATCCATCGCTGCCGTGCGCAATGGCAAATGTATGGATACCAGCATGGGCTTAACCCCATTGGAAGGCTTGGTAATGGGCACACGCTCTGGCGACATTGACCCCAGCGTGTTCTCATTCTTGGCAAACAACGCAGGCATGAACATCCAACAAATTACCGATATGTTGAACAAAGAAAGCGGCTTGCTCGGCATTTCAGGCTTGTCTAACGACTGCCGAACCATTGAAGAAAACGCCGAAAAAGGACACGAAGGCGCAGTATTGGCGTTGGAAATTTTCTCCTACCGCTTGGCGAAATACGTTGCCGCTATGGCAGTTGCCGCAGGCGGTGTGGATGCCGTGGTGTTCACAGGCGGCATCGGCGAAAACTCCAATGTTATCCGCGAAAAAGTGTTGGCATACTGCGAATTTTTGGGCTTGAAAGCCGACCACGAGCGCAACCTAGCCGCACGCTTTGGCAATGGTGGCTACATCACCGCCGAAAACAGCCCTGTGGCTGGCGTAGTCATCCCCACCAACGAAGAATTGATGATTGCACACGACACCGCGCGTTTGTCTGGCTTGTAATTTAATCACGCCGGTATAAGCATCATTAAGGCAGCCTGAAATTTAGTTTTCAGGCTGCCTTTGTTTATGCGCAATTTATGCGCAAACTATTCTAGTTTTATTACAAAAACACAGACAAAGAGAGTATGATTGCACACCGTAATCCATTGTAAACAACGATAGAAAGAGAAAAATATGCAAAACACGCAATTTGATACTCCCGAATACCTTGCCAAAGTAGATGCTTGGTGGCGCGCTGCCAACTACATTTCCGCCGCGCAAATGTATTTAAAAGACAACCCATTGCTCAAAAAACCGCTAACGGCAAACGATGTGAAAGCGCACCCTATCGGGCATTGGGGCACCGTGCCAGGGCAAAATTTCATCTATGCCCATTTAAACCGCGCCATCAACAAATATGATGTGGATATGTTCTACATTGAAGGGCCGGGGCATGGCGGGCAAGTGATGGTGTCCAATTCCTATCTTGACCACAGCTACACCGACATCTACCCCGAAATCACGCAAGATGAAGCGGGATTAAAAAAACTGTGCAAAATCTTCTCGTTCCCCGGTGGCATCGCTTCGCACGCCGCGCCTGAAACTCCTGGGTCTATCCACGAAGGTGGCGAATTGGGCTACGCCTTATCGCACGCTTTTGGCGCGGTGTTGGATAACCCCCATATCATCGCCGCTGCGGTGATTGGCGATGGCGAAGCGGAAACAGGGCCGTTGTGCGCAGGCTGGTTTGGCAACACATTTATCAACCCTGTGAACGATGGCGCAGTGTTGCCGATTTTGTATTTGAACGGCGGCAAAATCCACAACCCCACCATTTTGGCGCGTAAAACCGATGCCGAATTAACCCAATATTTCAACGGTATGGGCTGGGAGCCGATTTTTGTGGAAGTGATCGACCCTGCCCATAGCCACGCCATCATGGCGCAAAAATTGGATGAAGCGGTGGAGCGCATTTTGGCGATTTGGCAAGATGCACGCAGCCGCAGCGCAGACCAAGCCACCATGCCGCGCTGGCCTGTGTTGGTGGCGCGGATTCCCAAAGGCTGGACAGGTCCGAAAACATGGAACAGCGAGCCGATTGAAGGTGGCTTTCGCGCCCACCAAGTGCCCATTCCCACCAATTCGCACGATATGAGCACCGCTGATGCGCTGGAAGCATGGCTGCGCAGCTATCGCCCAGAAGAATTGTTTGACGACAACGGTCGCTTTTTGGACAAATGGCGCGAGATTTCGCCCAAAGGCGCGAAACGGATGTCGGTGCATCCGATTACCAATGGTGGCGTTGCGCCCAAAGCCCTAGTGATGCCTGATTGGACGAAACACGCGCTAAAAATTGGCACCCCCGGTAGCCAAGACGCGCAAGATATGATTGAGTGCGGACGCTTGATGGCGGATGTGATTACCGCCAACCCCGATAATTTCCGCATCTTTGGCCCAGATGAAACCAAATCCAACCGCTTGAACGAAGTGTTTAAAGTAACCAACCGTCAATGGCTGGGCGTGCGCGATGCGGCGTATGACGAATGGATTGCGCCTGTTGGGCGGGTGATTGATTCGCAATTATCGGAACACCAAGCCGAAGGCTTTTTGGAAGGCTACGTTTTGACGGGGCGACATGGCTTTTTTGCCAGCTACGAATCGTTCTTGCGCGTGGTGGATTCTATGATTACCCAGCATTTCAAATGGTTGCGCAAATGCAAAACCCACGCGCCTTGGCGCAAGGATTATCCATCGCTGAACTTGATTGCCACTTCCACCGTGTTCCAGCAAGACCACAATGGCTACACCCACCAAGACCCTGGCTTGCTCACCCATTTGGCAGAGAAAAAGCCCGAATTTGTGCGCGAATATTTGCCCGCCGATGCCAACACGCTGTTGGCGGTGATGAGTGAAGCCTTAACTTCGCGCGACCGTATCAATTTAATCGTGTCGTCTAAACACTTGCGCCCGCAGTTTTACAGCGCGGACGAAGCCAAAGAATTGGTGCGCGAAGGCTACAAAGTGATTGAATGGGCATCCACTTGCCACGATGGCGAGCCTGATGTGGTGATGGCGGCGGCGGGCACAGAGCCAAACATGGAAGCGTTGGCGGCGGTGAACTTGCTGCACAAGCATTATCCCGAGCTGAAAATCCGCTTTATCAATGTGGTGGATATTTTGAAACTGCGCCACCCCAGCATTGACCCGCGCGGCTTGAGCGATGAAGCGTTTGATGCCCTGTTTACCCGTGACAAACCTGTTGTGTTCTGCTTCCACGGCTATGAAAACATGGTGCGCGATATTTTCTTCCCGCGCCACAACCACAATGTGCGCATTCACGGCTACCGCGAAAATGGCGACATCACCACGCCGTTTGATATGCGCGTGTTGTCGGAAATGGACAGATTCCACGTTGCCAAAGACGCGGCGCAAGCGGTTTACGGCGAAAAAGCGGCGGATTTTGCCAACAAGATGGACGAAACCATTGCGTTCCACCGTAGCTATATCCGCGAACACGGCAAGGACATTCCCGAAGTGGCGGAATGGAAATGGCAGCCGTTGGCAAAATAAGGCAGCCTGAAAAAGAGTAGGCAGCCTGAAAACGTTTTTAGATGCTGTTTTAGCTTCGCTGAAACTCACTACGCTCGTTTTCAGGCTGCCTTTGCTTTGAGCGAAGGATTTGCAATAAAGGTTTACTGTTGTTTAGTAGGTCGGGCATTTATGCCCGACAAATACTCACGCATTTATTTTAGAACCTGTATTCACTATTTCCATAGACATCTTTTATGCCCTAAAAACGTGGCTACTGCGTTAAAAATGCTCGCAAGGTGTCCAACCTTGCTGCGCTTTTTGCCTTGTATCCGCGCTTTTATTTCATAAAATCTGCCTATGGAAATAGTGAATACAGGTTCTTAATACGCTATAAATTTAAAAACGTCGGGCATAAATGCCCGACCTACTTAGGTTTGGGCAAAGGTTTCAGGCTGCCTATATCGCTGTCAACACCAAAGGCAGCCTGAAACCAGTACCCCAGTTTCAGGCTGCCTTTTATTCACCGCGCAACATCAAACATCCAACACCAGACGCGCGGGGTCTTCCAGCAATTCTTTAATCGTAACCAGCGTGAGCACGGCTTCGCGGCCGTCAATGATGCGGTGGTCGTAGGACAGCGCGAGATACATCATCGGGCGCACCACAATTTCGCCGTTTTCCACCACCGCGCGCTCTTTGGTGGCGTGCATGCCCAAAATGGCGGATTGTGGCGGGTTGATAATCGGCGTGGACATCATGGAACCGAATGTGCCGCCGTTGGTGATGCTGAATGTGCCGCCTGTTAAGTCTTCAATCGCGATTTTGCCATCTTTGGCTTTGGTGGCGTAATCGGCGATGGCACGTTCAATGTCGGCAATGCTCATTTGGTCGGCATCGCGCAAAATGGGCACAACCAAGCCGCGCGGGCTGCCGATGGCGATGCCGATGTCAAAATAGCCATGATAAACAATGTCTTTGCCATCCACCGATGCGTTCACAATCGGGTATTTTTTCAGTGCGGCAACGGCGGCTTTCACAAAGAACGACATAAAGCCCAGCTTCACGCCGTAGTTTTTTTCAAATTTGTCTTTGTATTTGGCGCGCAAATCCATCACGGGCTTCATGTTCACTTCGTTAAACGTGGTCAAAATGGCGTTTTGCGCTTGCGATTCCAGCAAACGTTCCGCCACCCGCGCGCGCAAACGGCTCATCGGCACGCGCTGCTCGGAGCGGTCGCCCAAGGGCAGGGCAACGGCAGCCTGAACGGCGGGCGCAGCTTTGGGCGCGGCAGGCGCGTTGAGCACGTCTTCTTTTAACACGCGACCATCGCGCCCCGAGCCTTGAATTTGGCTCACGTCCACGCCTTTTTCGGCGGCGAGCTTGGCAGCGGCAGGCATGGCAACACCTGCTTGGCTGTTGGATGCGGCTTGTGCCGATGCGGGAGCAGCAGGGGCAGCCTGAACGGCATCAGCAGCAGGCGCGGCTTGCGTGGCAGCGGCTTCGGTGTCAATTTTGGCGAGCAGTTGCTGCGTGGTAACGGTTTCGCCATCTTGCACGATGATTTCCACCAGCACGCCCGCTTGCGGCGCAGGCACTTCCAGCACCACTTTGTCGGTTTCAATGTCTACTAGCGTTTCATCGCGAGCAACGCTTTCGCCCACTTTTTTATACCATTTGAGCAAAGTGCCTTCGGTGATGCTTTCGGCGAATACGGGTACGTTTACTTCAATAATCATGATTTGTCTCCAAGATAGAAACCTTTGCAAAACCCCTAACAGCAGCCTGAAACACAAGAAATGCCGTCATTTCCGCGTAGGCGGGAATCTTGTTTGATATTCAAAAATCATCTTATAAAACAATCTATTGCATAAACTCAACCAAGATTCCCGCCTGCGCGGGAATGACGGAGAATTTACTATTTCTTATGGCGTTTTAGGTTTTGCAAAGGTTTCAGATAGGGTTTCAGACTGCCTTGATATGGTTTTCAGGCTGCTAATAGGTTTCAGGCTGCCTATGTGTGTTTATAAAGATGGATGCTAGCGCAGAATGGCTGATTATCGGCAGCCTGAAAACGTCTGTTCCAATGCTGGTTTGGCTTCGCGCAAAGTCGCTCAACTCGTTTTCAGGCTGCCTAAACAGCCCATCAATCCAATTTCAACGCATCTTCCACCAACTGCTTCAATTGCGCCACATGCAAGCTGCTATAGCCCACCGCTGGCGAAGAGCTAGCAGGGCGCGCGACAACCTGCCAAGGTTTGCCCGCGCAACCCGCATCCGCCAACACATTTTCCAAGCGATGACGAATTTGATACCACGCGCCTTGGTTTTTCGGCTCTTCTTGCGCCCACATCAGCTGCGCGTTGGGGTATTTTGCCAACTCGGCGGCTAATTCCGCATACGGCATCGGATAAAGCTGTTCCAGCCGCACGATGGCGATTTCGTTGTCCAAACCGCGTTCGGCGCGCCCTGCCAGCAGGTCGTAATACACTTGCCCCGCGCACACAATCACGCGCTTCACGTTTTTATTATCACGCGATAAGCCATCGCCAATCACAGGGCGGAACGCTGTGCCTTCCACAAACTGCGCCAGCGGGCTGGTGGAATCTTTAAAGCGCAGCAAGCGTTTGGACATAAAAATCACCAACGGCTTGCGGTAAGAACGCAGCGTTTGGCGGCGCAAGATATGGAACATTTGCGCGGCTTCGCTGGGCATAATCACTTGCATATTTTCTTCGGAACACAGTTGCAGCCAACGCTCCAATCGCCCCGATGAATGCTCGGGGCCTTGCCCATCGTAGCCATGCGGCAGGATAACGGTTAAACCGCACATCCGCCCCCATTTGGTTTCGCCAGACGAGATAAACTGGTCAATCGCCACTTGCGCGCCGTTGGCAAAATCGCCGAACTGCGCTTCCCAAATGGTGAGCTGCTCGGGCGCAGAGCAAGCGTGTCCGTATTCATACGCCAACACCGCTTCTTCGTTGAGAATGCTGTCAATCACGGTAAACGATGCTTGGTTTTCCGCCATGTGTTCCAGCGGGGTGTAAATGCCCAAGTCGTGTTTTTGCCGTTGCGTGTCGTGCAACACGGCGTGGCGATGCGAGAACGTGCCGCGCCCTGAATCTTCGCCCGAAATGCGCACGGGCGTGCCGTTGGTAACCATGCTGGCGTAGGCAATGGTTTCTGCCATGCCCCAGTCCAGCGGCTGCTCGCCTTTTGCCATCGCTTTGCGCTGCTCAATCACGCGCTTGGCGGTGTTGTGCAAGCCAAAGTTGTCGGGCACGGCGGTGAATTTTTCTGCCAAACGCGCGATGTCGGAGGCGGGCAAGCCTGTTTCCACTTTTTCGCGCCAGTCTTTGCCTTGGTATTTGTTCCAATCCACGCGGTATTTGTTTTCGTAGTCAGTTAGGCGAGTGAGTTCAACGTGTTCGCCTTTGTCTAACGCTTCGCGGTAGGCGGTAACAAAGCCCTCGGCTTGCTCGGCGGTTATCACGCCCTCGCTGACCAGTTTTTCGGCGTATAGGGCGCGTGTGCCTTTGTGTTGGGCGATGGCGCGATACATCAGCGGTTGGGTGAGCGTGGGGTCGTCGCCCTCGTTGTGCCCCAGCTTGCGGAAGCAGACCACATCCACCACCACGTCTTTGTGGAATGTGCGGCGGTAGTCTAAGGCAGCCTGAATCACATAGCACACGGCTTCGGGGTCGTCGCCGTTTACATGGAAAATGGGGGCTTCCACCATTTTGGCGATGTCGGTGCAATACACGGCGGAGCGGGTGTCGCGGGTATCGGATGTGGTGAAACCGATTTGGTTGTTAATCACCATGTGGACTGTGCCGCCTGTGCCGTAGCCACGGGTGCGCGATAGGTTAAAGGTAGCTTGGTTTACGCCCAAGCCAATCAACGCGCTGTCGCCGTGAATCAACACGGGCAACACTTGCGCGGTGCCTTTTTCGCCACGGCGGCGTTGTTTGGCGCGTGCCGAGCCTTCCACCACGGGGTTCACAATTTCTAAATGCGATGGGTTAAACGCCAGCGAAACGTGCACCGCGCCGTGTGGTGTGGCGATGTTGGAGCTGAAACCGTTGTGGTATTTCACGTCGCCGCTGGGGAATTTGATGTCTTGCTTGCCTTCAAATTCGGCAAACAAATCGGCAGGTTTTTTGCCCAGCGCGTTCACCAGCACATTGAGCCGCCCGCGATGCGCCATGCCGATGATGATTTCTTCTACGCCGTCTTTGCTGGCGTTTTGGATGAGATAGTTTAAGCCTGCAATCGCGCTTTCGCCGCCCTCTACCGAGAAGCGTTTTTGCCCAACGTATTTGGTGTGCAAATAGCGTTCTAGCGTTTCGGCGGCGGTGATTTGTTTGAGTATGTAGCGTTTTTCGTCTGCGCTGAAATGGGGGGTGGATAAATCGTGTTCAAAGCGGTCGCGTATCCATAGGCGTTCTTCGCGGCTGCCGATGTGCATATATTCCACGCCGATGTGTTGGCAATAGGTGCGGTTGAGCTTGCTGATGATTTCAGAGAGCGGCAGTTTATCTGAACCGCCCACGGCAAAATCGCCATCGCCTAGCCCAAAGGGTACGGTCATGTCGGCGGCGGTGAGCCCGTGTTCTTCGGGCTGCAAGCCTTGCACGGGGCGGGGGTGGCGCAGTTTGAGCGGGTCTAAATCGGCGGCATCTGCGCCTTGGATGCGGTAGTTGGTAATCAGGTGTTGCACGGCGATTTGTTTTTTGAGCATGGCTTCATCCAAGCCTGCGCTGCTGCGGCTTGCGCGGCGTGGGTGCTTGGCAAGCTGGGCAAAGGATGCTTGGATGGGGCGGTGGGCAACGTCTTTTGCGCCGCTGCCTGTGGCGGCTAGGCTGGCAAAATAGCGTTGCCATGTTTCTTCAACGGATTGGGGGTTATCCAGATAGGATTCGTAGAGTTCTTCGATGTAGGGCGCGTTTGAACCGAATAGGTAGGAGAAATTGCGGGCTTCTTTCATTGCACGTTGTCCTTTGTGGGCAAGGGTTGGGGTTTAGAACCTGTATCCACGCTTTTATGTCATCAAATCTACCTACGCAAATAATGAATACAGCTTCTCAGGCTGCCTTTGCCTGATGTAGTGTATTGTAATGCTTTTTTGTGAAGTTATGTAAGGGGCAGGTAGCCTGAAATGGGGATTGGGGCGGAAATGGGCGGGATGGGCTTGTGTTGATGCGGGTTGCGCGGGGTGGGGCGGTGTGAGATTTTGTAAACACAATGGGGTGGGGCGGGTGGGGCTGGGGTTGTTTTCAGGCTGCCTATTGGGTTGGCCGATGGGTGTTTATCAATAGGCAGCCTGAAATAGCGTTACTCGTTTTCAGGCTGCTTATTGTTTGGTGCGATGGCTGTTTACTAATCGGCAGCCTGAAACGGTATGATGGGCTTTCAGGCTGCCTTTACATCGGCACAGCAATAGGCAGCCTGAAAACGCTTTCGTAAACTTGCGTAAACAAATCCGCAATAATCCAGTAAAATACCGCTGTTTTTGTTTATCAACCAGCTTTCAGGCTGCCTATTCATCCATATAAAAGGAATCGCCATGTATAACTACCAATCCGAAGCCACCCAATTTTTAAACGAATTTATCGCGCAACACGCGGAAGAAGCCGAGCAACGCTTGAAAAACCGCCAGCTGCTGTGGGATGTGGAACTCAATGCCGATGAGCAACAAGCCTTTGCCGAATCGCGCATCGCCAAAAAGCCCTACACCTACCAAGCCGATTAACAGGCAGCCTGAAAGTCAATGACCGTCCACGCCCCCCAGTTCACTCCTGATTTACTCGCCTATCTGAGCCAAATCAGCGAACCCGAGCATCCCATACTCGCCCAAATCCGCGCCCACACCGAAGCGCACCGCCTTGGCAAAATGGCGATTGCCCCCGAGCAAGCCGCCTTGCTCGCATGGCTGGCGCGGCTGATGGGCGTGCAAAATTACCTAGAAATCGGCACGTTCACAGGATACAGCAGCACCGCCATCGCGCTCGCCCTGCCCAACAGCGCACAACTCACTTGCTGCGACATCAACGTAACCCACACCGCCATCGCGCAACAATATTGGCAACGCGCAGGCATCGCCCACAAAATCACGCTGCACCTGCAACCCGCCATCATCACGCTGGACGAACTCATCGCCCAAGGCAAAGCAGGCAGCTACGACATGATATTCATCGATGCCGACAAGCCGCCCACCCCGCATTACTACGAACGCAGCCTGAAACTCATCCGCAGCGGCGGCATCATCGCCATCGACAACCTATTGCTGGGCGGGCGCATCATCCAGCCCACCAACGAACGCAGCCCCGCCAGCCAAGCCATTTTGCAAACATTCAACGCCAGCCTACCGCGCGACAATCGCATCATCCCGCTCACATTGCCGCTGGGCGATGGTTTGACCTTGCTGCTGAAAAAATAATAGGCAGCCTGAAAACCAAAATGGAGCGGCGACGGCTCGTCGCCAAATGGTTTATTCAATGGAGCTGTATTGGTTGGCAATATCGGCGAACCTTTGATGCCATCGCTTGCGGGCTGCGCAAAGGTTTCAGGCTGCCTACTGCGCCACATCGTTACACCAATCTTTTGGTTTTTCAGGCTGCCTATTCAACCCCCACCCCAAAACTGGCACACCACTTGCAACACTCCCCCATTTCTCCCACTCAAAACGAAAGCCCACCATGACCACCGAACCCCAAACCCAACACGAAACCGACAAAAACCACGCCGCCCAAGACGAAGCCCTAACTGCCTACCAAAACGGCGACTACGCCACTGCGCTCGCCGCATGGCAACCGCTTGCCGATGCAGGCGATGCCCAAGCCCAGTTCAACCTAGCCATCATGTACCACAATGGGCAAGGCACCGAACCCGATGCCGCCAAAGCCCTAGCCTATTGCACCCTAGCCGCCGACAACGACATCCCCCCCGCGCAACACTATCTCGGCTACTTGCTGATGGACGAAGAAATCGGCACACCCAACCCCGAAAAAGCCGCCC
Source organism: Kingella sp. (in: b-proteobacteria) (assembly GCF_030527935.1). Lineage (GTDB taxonomy): Bacteria > Pseudomonadota > Gammaproteobacteria > Burkholderiales > Neisseriaceae > Kingella_B. Next base: position 4,836 of record NZ_JAUMZV010000014.1, on the reverse strand, counting down.
ACTACTGGCAACGCGCCGCCGAATACGGCATAGACGATGCCCAATACCAACTCGGCTCGCTTTATGTGCAAGGCAACGGCGTGCCACAAGACACCGACACCGCCGCCGATTGGTACGAAGCCGCCGCCCTGCAAGGACACGCCCCCGCCCAATACAACCTTGGCGTGCTCTACGCCAACGCCAAGCAATACACCCACGCGCGGCATTGGTGGAACAAAGCCCAAGCCCAAGACAACCAAGATGCCAAAGACGCACTCGCCAAGCTAGACGAAATGGGCTTGTAAACCCACGCGCAAAGCTATAAGGCAGCCTGAAAAATAAGGTGGTGTCCTAAAAAGTATGCTGGCTTGATTATGGTTGATAGCAAGCAGTATGGGTTAAAAATCCTGTCATCTGTTCCTTCCCCCGCTGGCGGGGGAAGGCTAGGATGGGGGTGGTAGGTGGATTAAACAGCCACCCCCACCCTAACCCTCCCCCGCCAGCGGGAAAGGGGACAGCGGTGCAGCATACTTTTTAGGACACCACCCGCCACGTTCCCCTGCCCACAAGGAACCCCCATGCCCCACCAACTCTACCCCAAACCCACCGCCCGCCAACGCATCAAACTCGCTCTGCATTACCTGACCCCCCAACACGCGCTCACCCGCCTAGCAGGCTGGATTGCCAACCAACAATGGGGCGCAGCCACCCACTTCATCATCAAACAATTCGCCCGCGCCTACCAAATCAACTGGCAAGAAGCCGCCCAGCCCAACCCCAGCGACTACCCCACCTTCAACCAATTCTTCACCCGCGCTCTAAAAGACGGCGCACGCCCCATCGTATCAGGCGACAAACAAATCGCCCTGCCCGCCGACGGGCGCGTCAGTCAAAGCGGCGCAATCCACGGCAACCAACTGCTGCAAGCTAAAGGACACAGCTTCACGCTAGCCGACCTGCTCGCAGGCGACCACGAACTCGCCGCCCAATTCGCCAACGGCACATTCATCACCACCTACCTTTCCCCCCGCGACTACCACCGCGTGCATATGCCCTGCGCCGCCACCTTGCGCCAAATGGTTTATGTGCCGGGGGAACTCTATTCCGTGAACCCCTTTCTCGCCCAACACATCCCCAACCTATTCGCCCGCAACGAGCGCGTAATTTGCGTGTTTGATACCGCCTTTGGCAAAATGGTGCAAATTCTCGTTGGCGCCACCATCACCGCCAGCATCCGCACAACATGGGCAGGCATCATCAACCCGCCACGCAGCGAAACCGTGCGCGTATGGGATTACCCCACCGACGGTGAGCAAGCCATCCGCTTCAACAAAGGCGACGAAATGGGCGCGTTCTTGCTCGGCTCAACCGTTATCAACCTTTTCCCCCACAACACCATCACGCTGGATGCGCGCCTGCAAGAAAATGCCGAAACTCGCGTAGGCGAACTTCTGGGCACGGTGAATTAAACGTTTTCAGGCTGCCTATTGCATGACACCAAAGGCAGCCTGAAAAATAGAGTTGATGAAACACAACAATAAAAGTAAAATCCACATCCAATAAAACGTGTGAGCAGGCTTGAATTTAATTCAGCGTTTATCCAGCCAATTTGGCTACTAGCCCAAGAGCAGTTATAAAGCGATGCCTGTACAAACGCCCCTGAGAGTTTCAGGGGCGTATTTTTTTAGCATGGTTTTTTGATGCGTTTATTAGTCAGCGTATTGTGAAGCAAAACAAAAAATGAAATAGATTTACGACGAATGGGATGATTAACTGGTTTGTAATCATCGCTACGGATGTATGCACTATTGATAAACAGATGAATATCGCATTGTTTTTCTTTTGATTTTTTCAACGAAAAATAAATTTCATAATCAACTGTTTTACCCTCTTCGTTTTGTACTTCTATGGTTAAAAATTTATCGTCTGCCGAAGTGAAAAAGCATTTTCTATTAGCAAGCTCTTTGATTATTTGCGGTAATTGCAAAGAATAGCGATGCCGTTCAAAACAAAAAATTCGCGTTTCAGTTGCAAGAGAATAATGCAATTCGGACTCATAGCTGGCAAGAGTTTCGCCTTTGCGCTGGTTGGGCGACTTAGTAAAACAATGCCCGCTAAACTCTACAATACAACGATAAATTTTCTCATCAGAAGATGCGCTTGCTGGTTGAATATACTCACAATAAAAAGAGGCAAGATGTGATAAATCAAATACCTGCCCTTTGTAATTAAAATTGAGAAATTTCATTTTGAGGCAGCCTGAAACTAAATCTTACACGCCCCGCCCGCGCAATCATCATCTTGCAAATCCGACTGTCTATCATCCGCGCCATCGCGCGTGTTGTGGTAATACAGCGTTTTCACGCCGTATTTGTATGCCGAGAGCAAATCTTTGAGCATTTGGTTCATCGGCACGCGCCCGCCCTCAAAGCGTTTGGGGTCGTAGCTGGTGTTGGCAGAAATGGCTTGATCCACAAATTTTTGCATCACGCCCACCAGTTTCAAATAACCATCGTTGCCGCCCATTTGCCACAACGTTTCGTATTGATTTTTCAGGCGTTCAAACTCGGGCACAACCTGTTTCAAAATGCCATCTTTGGATTGCTTAATGGTTACCAAGCCGCGTGGTGGCTCAATGCCGTTGGTGGCGTTGGCGATTTGGCTGCTGGTTTCGCTGGGCATTAACGCGCTTAACGTGCTGTTGCGCAAGCCATATTTAACAATATCGGCGCGCAGGGCTTCCCAGTCGTAATGCAAAGGCTCGGTGCAGAATTTGTCCAAATCGGCTTTGTAGGTGTCAATCGGCAAAATGCCTTTGGCGTAATTGGTTTCGCCAAACAGCGGGCACGCGCCATATTCTTTGGCTAGGTTTACCGATGCTTTGAGCAAATAATATTGCATCGCTTCAAAGGTGCGATGGGTTAAGCCGATTGCGCTGTCATCGCTGTATTTCGCGCCGTTTTTCGCCAAATAATAAGCGTAGTTAATCACGCCAATGCCCAGCGTGCGGCGGTTCATGGTGGCTTTGTGCGCGGCGGGCACGGGGTAATCTTGATAATCCAGCAGCGCATCCAAGGCGCGAACGGCTAGGTCGGCCAAGTTTTCAAATTCGTCCAAATTTTCCAATGCGCCCAAATTAAACGCAGACAGCGTACACAGCGCGATTTCGCCATTTTCATCGTTGATGTTGTTCAGCGGTTTGGTCGGCAGCGTGATTTCCAAGCACAGATTAGACTGGCGCACAGGCGCAACTTTCGGGTCAAACGGGCTGTGTGTGTTGCAATGGTCCACGTTCTGCACATAAATGCGCCCCGTGCCTGCGCGTTCCTGCATTAAGATGGAGAACAAATCCGCCGCGCTGATGGTTTCTTTGCGGATATTTGGGTCGTTTTCGTATTGAACGTAAAGGCGTTCAAATTCGTCTTGGTCGGCGAAAAAGGCTTCGTATAAGCCAGGGGTTTCATGTGGCGAGAACAGCGTGATGTCGCCGCCTTTAATCAAGCGCGTGTACATCAATTTGTTGATTTGCACGCCGTAATCCAACTGGCGGATGCGGTTTTCTTCCACACCGCGATTGTTTTTCAACACCAGCAGGCTTTGCACTTCAATGTGCCACAGCGGGTAGAACAGCGTTGCCGCGCCGCCGCGCACGCCGCCTTGTGAACACGACTTCACGGCAGCCTGAAACATTTTGAAAAACGGAATGCAGCCCGTGTGTTGCGCTTCGCCACCGCGAATTTCGCTGCCCAAGCCGCGAATGCGCCCCGCGTTGATTCCGATGCCCGCGCGTTGGGAAACGTATTTGACAATGGATGATGTGGTCGCGTTGATGCTGTCCAAGCTGTCATCGCATTCAATCAACACGCAGCTGGAAAATTGGCGCGTGGGCGTGCGCACGCCGCTCATAATCGGCGTGGGCAGCGAAATTTTGAATTGCGAAACGGCATCATAAAAGCGTTTCACATAATCCAAGCGCGTGTTTTTGGGATATTTGGCAAATAGGCACATTGCCACCAACATATACAAAAACTGTGGGCTTTCAAAGATTTGCCGCGTTACGCGGTTTTGCACCAAATATTTGCCTTCCAGCTGCTTAACCGCCGCGTAGGAGAAGGTTAAATCGCGCTCGTGGTCAATATAGGCGTTGATTTCATCGTATTCGGCTTCGGTGTAGTCTTGCAGCAGATGGGCATCGTATTTGCCCAATGCCACCATTTTTTGCACATGGGCAAACAAATGCGGCGGGGTGTATTCGCCGTAGGCAATTTTGCGCAGGTGAAAAATCGCCAGCCGCGCAGCAAGATATTGATAATCGGGCGTGTCTTCCGAGATTAAATCGGCAGCGGATTTGATGATGGTTTCGTGGATGTCATCGGTGCGAATGCCGTTGTAGAACTGGATGTGCGATTTCAGCTCCACTTGCGACACGGACACATTGTCCAATTCTTCGGCTGCCCATGTTACAACTCGGTGGATTTTGTCCAAATCAATGGCTTCAAGCCGACCATCGCGTTTGGTTACTTTCATGTTGTCGGTCATGTGTGCTTCTCCCTACAAAAATGCGAAATGCCGAGTTTAAATTCGGCATTTTGGTGTGTTTATTGAGTGGGCAAATTTTACAAATTTTCAGGCTGTCTGAACATATTGACAAAATTCTTTACATCATAAACGATTGTTTTGCATTCAAATAATAACGTTTTGCTTCATTTGCGCCAGCAAGGGCGGTTATCCAAAAATGGCGTGTTTTGAATGGGTTACTTACGCTTTCAGGCTGCCCAAAAATTGGCTGTTACAAAAAAGATAGGGGCTGTCCTAGATAACTAGGATAAATTACTTCTTACCAATTGTTTTAAAATG